>JBOHBE010000441.1:0-9859 GCA_050698235.1 Gaiellales bacterium | reverse complement strand
GACCTCCTCATGGCCGGGCCGGGGCAGCAGCACGCGGCGGCGGCGCGCCTCGAGACGTTCTCGCTCGACGCGGCCCGGCCGTTGGCCGCGATCGTGTGCGAGGCCGACGACCCCGATGCCGGCCTCGATCCGGTGGAGCTCGGCCTCGCCGACGCCGGCGTCGCGGCCGTCGCGGCGGTCAAGGCGCCCGAGATCATCGCCGTCGTGCAGTGGGAGGCCGGCGAGCCGGAGCTGGCGGGCCTCGCGGCGGCGCTGCACGAGCGGCTCGGTGGGGCGATCGGCGTCGGCGGGCTCGCGGGCGACGCGACCGGCCTTCGCACATCGATCGTCGAGGCGCGCCACGCGTGCCGGTTCGCGCGCCTCAGGCGGGACGCCGGCTGGGCCACCCACCATCAGGTCGGCTCGCACTCGCTCCTGCTCGCGCTCCAGGACGAGGACGTGCTGGCGGCCTTTCGGCGCGCGCTGCTCCAGCCGCTCGAGGAGCACGACGCCCGCCGCCACTCGCAGCTCGTCGACACGCTCGACCGGTTCCTGTCGTCAGGGTGCCGGTGGCAGCGGACCGCCGAGGAGCTGCACGTCCACGTGAACACCCTGCGGCACCGCCTTGCGAGGGTCGAGCAGCTCACGGGGCGAGACCTGGGGTCGATGGAGGACCGCGTCGACCTCTGGATCGCCCTGCGCTCGCGCGGCGCCGGCGACTAGCCGTCGACCTCCTCGGGCTCCTCGTACCAGCGCACCTTGTCGCCGACGCGGTTTCGCATCTTCCACTTCGTCGACTTCGACTCCGACTCGACCCGGCTCCAGATCCGCTCGAGGCGCTCGCTGACCACGGCCTGCTGCTCGGCGGTGAGGCTCGCCCCGGGGATCGCGTCGCGTGTGCGCTCCACGTTCAGGAGGGTGGTGCGCCAGAGGCCCCAGTCGCCGGCGCAGAGCTGGGCGATCCGGGCGGCGTTCACCACGTCGCCGGCGCCGTCGTCCTCGGCGACCTCGTGGTGGTAGAGGATCGTCAGGATGTCGGCCTGATCCTTGGCGTTCAGCTCGACGATCTGCATCTTTGTCAGCAGGAGCTCGGCCAGCGGGACGGCGGAGGGGTGGACCTCGATCCGGTCGGTGATCGGGATCGAGTGGCACATCTCGAAGCTGCCGACGAAAACGTCGACCTGGCGGCCGTGGGGCGGGTCGTAGTAGAGGAGCCGGCGGTGGCCGTTCGTGGCGTTGAAGGGGCGATCGCCCTGGTAGCCCATCCCGGTCATGAACTCCGACACGCGCTTGCCGCGGCCCTTCAGCGTGACGAGGTCGATGTCCTTGTACGTGCGCGCAATGACGGGCTCGCCGGTGATGTGCATCCGCACCGCAAGTCCGCCGACAAGGCGAACCGGAACGTCCGCGGCGGCGGCCGCTTCGAGCAGGCGGCGAGCCTCCAGGACGATGTCGTCGAGAGGGGCGTGATCGGACATCCGTCGGTGGGCGTAGAGGGTACACTCGCCCGCTATGAAGATGCGCGCCGCAGTGCTGGAGGAGTTCGGCCAGCCGCTCGCAGTTCAGGAGATCGACATCGCCGAGCCGCGCTCGGGCGAGGTGCTCGTGCGGCTCGAGGCGTGCGGCGTGTGCCACACCGATCTCTACACGGCGTCGGGCGCCGACCCGTCTGGCTACGCGCCGACGGTGCTCGGGCATGAGGGCGCGGGGGTCGTGGAGCGGGTCGGCGAGGGCGTCACCCTCCTCGCGCCGGGCGACCACGTGGTCACTCTGTTCTCGCCCCAGTGCGGGGAGTGCATCCACTGCAAGAGCCCGCGCACCAACCTGTGCCTCGCGATCCGCGACAAGCAGGGCCAGGGCTACCTGCCCGACGGCACCGCCCGGCTCTCGCGCGACGGCGAGCCTATCCGCCACTTCATGGGCTGCTCGACCTTCGCGGAGTACACCGTGATGCCCGAGATCGCGCTTGCCAAGGTCAACCCCGACGCCCCGCTCGACCGGGCGTGCCTCTTCGCCTGCGGTCTCTCGACGGGTCTCGGGGCGGCGCTCAACACGGCCAAGGTCGAGCCCGGCTCGACGTGCGTCGTCTTCGGGGCCGGGATGGTGGGGCTCGGCGCGGTGGCAGGGTGCCGCCTTGCAGGGGCCGAGCGGATCGTGTGCGTCGACCTCTCCGAGGATCGCCTCGCGCTGGCGCGCGGCCAGGGGGCGACCGAGACGATGGTCGGCGGCGAGGGCACGGTCGAGAAGATCGTCGAGATGACCGGCGGGTTCGGCGCCGACTACACGTTCGAGGCGACCGGCAACGTGAAGGTCATGCGCCAGGCCGTCGAGTCGGCCCGGATGGGCTGGGGCCTCTGCACGGTCGCGGGCGTGGCCGGCAAGGGCGAGACGCTCGACGTGATCCCGCGCTTTCTCATTACCGGCCGCCGCATCGCGGGCTCGTCGTTCGGAGGCGTGAAGGGCCGCGAGGGCGTGCCGGCGTTCGTCGAACGCTGGTTGGCAGGCGACATCGACGTCGACCCGTTCGTCTCGCACCACATCTCGCTGGACGACGTGAACCGCGGCTTCGAGTTGATGGAGGCCCAGGACGGCATCCGCAGCGTGATCGGCTTCACCTCATAGCTGAAAAAAGGTGCCAGGCACCGATTTTTCAGCTAGCTGCGGCGGAAGAGGCCGCGCCAGCCGCTGGGGTCGGTCTCGCCGACCGCCTCTCGCAGCGTGCCCACGTCGACGCCGGCCGGGCGCTCCGGCGGGGAGTCGGCGGCTGCGATCAGCCGCTGCACGCGTGCCTTCTGGGCGGTGTTGATGTCGATGAACGCGCAGCCCGCGATCGTGCGGTCGTTCTCGCCCTCGCGCAGCGACGTGATGCGGACCTCGGCCTCGACGTGCTCGGCGAAGAACCGGCCGTTGAAGATCAGGCGGTCGTGCAGGCGGAGCACGCGCCGCGTGGCGAACGCGACGCCGGACTCGCTCAGATCGACGATCGTGCCCTCGACCCTGTCGCCGTCGGCGACGTCGCGGCAGCTGACGGCGATGAGCCATGCGACGCCACCGGCAGGCACGCGCTGGGTGAGCCTGCGCGACTTGTCGGGGCCGACCGAGACGGCGCGAAGCCGGACCCGGGCGAGCTCGTTCGTGTGGAACGACGCATCCTCGGTCTCGAAGCGCACCAGCCACGGCTGGGCCTCCTCGGGGACGATGATCCTGCCGCGCAGCGTCATGCCGGCGCGCACCGCGAGTCGCGGCGCTGTCGCCCACACCTTGGCGCCCTTCATTCCGGTGGCCTGCATGGGGATCCGGTCGCCCGTGTCGGACTCGAGCTCGGCCGTCATGCCGGAAAAGAGCATGCGGACAGCATCCGAGGGGTTGAGACGTGCCATCCGGTGAGATATCGGCGCGTGAGCCCCGCGACCTGAGGGCGACCGCAGAGCTCGTCGTGACGCTCGTCCTGTTCGGCAGCTCGTTTCCGGCCTTCAAGCTCGCCACGGACCGCTTCGGCGTCGGCACGGTCGTCGGCCTCCGGTTCGCCCTTGCCACGGCGACGCTGATCGTGATCTTCCGCGGCCTGCCGGTGCTCGAGCCGCGGATGTGGCGGCGCCTGCTCCTGATCGGCGCGGTGGGGCTCGGCGGCCAGGCGGTCACGATGATCGCGGGCATCGACGCCGGCAGCTCGACGCTCGGCGCGCTCGTCCTCGGCCTCGAGCCGATCGGCGTGGCGGTCGCCGCGGTGCTCGTCGCCCGCGAGCGGCCGACGCCGTCGACCCTGGCCGGGCTCGGCCTGGGGCTGGCCGGCGTCGCCGTCGTCTCGGGTCTCTTCACATCGGGCGTCTCCGGCGAGGGGAGAGCAGTCGGGTTCCTGCTCCTCACCGTCGTCCTCTTCGCCGCGTACACCGTGTCCGTGCGCCGCGAGGCCGCCCGGATCGACGCCGGTGCGGTGGCGCTCGTGACGTCGATCGGAGCGTGCATCGTGACGCTGCCCCTGATCGCGCTCGATGTCGCCCACGGCCGGGCCGTGCAGGGCGACCTGGACGCGTCGTCGGTGGCGGTCATCGTGTACATCGGTGTGGGGAGCGGCATCGCCTACTTCCTGTTCGCGCACGTGCTCTCGCGCCTGCCGGCGTCACGCTTCGCCGTCGCCATGTACGCGGTGCCGACGATCGGCGTCCTCGCCTCGTGGGCCGTCCTCGGCGAGCGCCCGAACGCCCGCGACGTCGTCGGCGGCGCCATGATCCTCGGGGCGGTGTGGGTGGCCGAGCACGGCCGCGGCGGGCGGGACGTCGCCCCGGCCTGACCGTGCCGGGCGGAGGTCAGTAATATCGCGGGCAGCCGAAAGGGAGGACGTCAATGTCGCAGGTCGCCACCGAGACGCTCCGGGGCATTCCGGAGATCCGCCGGTTCTTCCGCACCCAGACGACGCCCGTCTACTTCGTCTCGGCGACGGCGTTCAACCTGCTCGGCATGGACCGGTGGGTGCGCGCCCTGCGCTACGTCAACTACTACGACTCGTTCGACGGCCACCACCCGCGCGTGTTCGTCCCGCGCGACCGGCCCGAGCGCGCCTTCGACTCGATCGAGGAGATCTGCAACCACCTCCTCGCCCACAAGGAGACTCACGATCTCGTGGGCGACCGCGGTGGCAAGGTCGTCTTCCTGATGTTCGACGACGAGACCGAGCAGCTGGCGGGCGAGCTCGGGCTCGACGTCGCATTCCCGCCGGCGGCGCTCAGGCACCGGCTCGACTCGAAGATCGAGACGACCCGGATCGCGGACGAGGCCGGCGTGCCGAGCGTCCCCAACGTGCTCGGCCGCGCGACGACGTATGACGAGCTGCGCGCGCTGGCCGCTGCGGGCGGGGTGGGCGAGAACCTGGTCGTGCAGACGCCCTACGGCGACTCGGGTCAGACGACGTTCTTCGTCTCGTCCCAGGCAGACTGGGACGCGAACGCCGCCGATATGGCGCGCGAGGAGCTCAAGGTCATGCGCCGCATCAACTGCCGCGAGGCGGCGATCGAGGGCGTCATCACTCGCCACGGCACGCTGGTCGGCCCGCTTATGGCCGAGCTGGCGGGCTTCCCGGAGCTCACGCCCTACGGCGGCGGCTGGTGCGGCAACGACGTGTCGTCGACGGTCCTCACGGACCGCCACCGCGAGATCGCGCGCGAGCGCACCCGCGCCATGGGCGACCGGCTCGCCGCCGAGGGCTACCGCGGCTACTTCGAGCTCGACTTCCTGGCCGACGTCGACACCGGCGAGATGTACCTGGGTGAGCTCAACCCGCGGGTGACGGGCGCGAGTTCGATGACCAACGTGACGGCCGTCGCCTACGGCGACATGCCGCTCTTCCTGTTCCACTTGCTCGAGTTCATGGACGTGGACTACGAGATCGACATCTCGGATCTGAACGAGCGCTGGAGCCAGCCGCAGGCGATCGACGCATGGAGCCAGTTCATCCTGAAGCAGACCGACGACACCGTCGAGCGCATCACGCACGCGCCTACCTCGGGCATCTGGCGGCTGGCGCCTGACGGTTCGATGGGGTTCGTCCGCCGCGACACGGACTGGCACGCGGTCGCCGACGAGCGCGAGGCGTTCTACCTGCGCATCGCCGCGGCCGGCTCCTACCGCTACCCGGGAGCCGATCTGGGGATCCTGGTGACGCGGGGACGGCTGATGGACGAGGATCACAACCTGACCGATCGCGCGCACGCCTGGATCACGGGCGTCAAGGCCCAGTTCACGGGCGAGCCGGCCGCACCGGCCGCACCGGTCCCGCCGCCCGAGCCGTTCTCGTTTAAGATGTTGTAGGAGTGCAGTCGATCCAGTTCACATTTCACGCCATGCAGGAGGATCGGCCGGGCGAGACGTGGCGCGGCGTCTTCGACGAGATGTGGCCGACGTACCGCGAGTGGTTCCTCCGCGACGGCGACGCCGCCCGCTCGAACTTCGCGCACTCCTCGCGGATGCTGCGCGAGCACATGCCCGAGCTGGTGCCGACGTGGGAGCGGCTGGTCGAGCTGGCCGGCGGCGGCGATGTCGCCGCCCGGATGCTCTCGATGGTGAACCCGCCGCCGTATCTGAGCGGCTGCTCCCAGGGGGTCTACCGCGGCGCGGGCGGGCCGCTCCTCGTCCGCAACTACGACTACGCGCCGTCGCGCCTCGAGGGCCTCGTCTGGAACACGGCGTGGACCGGGAAGCGGGTCATGGGGACCAGCGACTGCCTGTGGGGCCTGCTCGACGGGATCAACGAGGACGGCCTGGCCGTGTCGCTCACGTTCGGCGGCCGGCCCGTGCTCGGCGACGGATTCGGGGTACCGCTCGTCCTGCGCTACCTGCTCGAGACGTGCTCCACGGTCGCCGAGGCGGCGGCCGTGCTGGCCCGGCTCCCGTACCACCTCGCCCACAGCCTGACGCTCGCTGACCTGTCCGGCGAGGTGCTGACCGCGCACCTCTCGCCCGACCGCGGCGTGGCGTTCCGGCCCACCCCGGCGGCGACCAACCACCAGGACGTCGTCGAGTGGACCGAGCACGCCGCCGTGACGCGGACGCTCGAGCGCGAGGCGTGCATCCTCGCGATGCTCGACGATCCGTCGACCACGGCCGAGGGCTTTGTCCAGGCGTTCCTGGCCCCGCCCCTTCGCACGACGACCTACTCGCGCGGGTTCGGGACGCTCTACACCGCCGCGTACAACCTGCCGGAGCGCACTGTGGACTACGTCTGGGCGGGAGCGGCCTGGAGCCACTCGCTTCACAGCTTCGCGCCGAGCACCCACGTCGAGTCGCTGGTCGAGGCGTCGGTTGCGTAGAGTCGCGGCGGCGCTGGCGCTCATCGCCGCGGCCGCCGCGATGTGGGCGCCGACCGCGTCGGCCGGGCCGCTCGCGACAGCCTGCACGGGCCGCGCCGCCCCTCCGGCGACCTACCGCCACGTGATCGTGATCGTGATGGAGAACCACTCGGCCGGCCAGATCTTCGGGTCGCCCAAGACGCCGTACATCACGCGCGTCGCACGGGCCTGCGGCCGGGCGACCCGGTTCCACAGCATCACCCACCCGTCGCTTCCCAACTACCTCGCGATGACCTCCGGGTCGACGTCCGGGATCACAACCGATTGCAACGCCTGTCGCAGCAGCGGCCCGAGCATCTTCGAGCAGCTCCAGACGGCCGGGCGGGCCTGGCGGGCATACGAGGAGTCGATGCCGTCGCCCTGTCTTCGGGCCGACAGCGGCCGCTACCTCATGCGGCACAACCCGCCGGCCTACTTCACGCACCTCAGCGCCACGTGCGCCGCCTCGGACGTGTCGATGGGGACACCGGCGTCCGGCGCGCTCCGCCACGCCCTGCGCCGGAACACCCTCCCGGCCTACTCGTTCCTGACGCCGGACGCCTGCCACGACATGCACGACTGCCCGAAGACGGCCGGCGATGCCTGGTTCAAGTCATGGCTGCCGCTCATCCTCGCCAACACCTCGTATCAGAACGGCCAGCTCGTCGTCTTCCTCACGTTCGACGAGGGGCAGGGCGGCTTCGAGGGCGAGAGCTGCCACCTGCACCCGGGCGACCCGAGCTGCCACATCGCCACGATCGTGATCAGCCCGTACGTCGCGCCGGGAACCGTCTCGAGGACGACCTTCACGCACTACTCGCTCCTGGCCACGACCGAGAGCCTGCTCGGTCTCCCGCTCCTCGGGCACGCGCAGAACGCGGTGGGGATGCGGGCGGCGTTCGGGCTCTAGCCGGCCTTCGATTTGCGCCTGTAGTGAATCTTCACTAACCTGCCGCACTTCATGGTCCAGGAGCGCACCCGACTCACCTCCGAGGGCCGGCGGACGGCGATCCTCGACGCGGCCCAGCACGAGTTCGCGCGCAAGGGATTCCGCGGCGCCGGCACGGCCGACATCGCCGCTCGGTGCGGCTGCTCCGAGCCGATGCTCTACAAGCACTTCGCGTCGAAGCAGGAACTCTTCGCCGCCGTCCTCACCCACGCCGGCGCCCTCATGGGCCAGCGGGTCGACGCGCTGCTCGACGAGTCGGGCGACTCGGTGACGGCGGCGCTCGTCGAGGTTGCGGAGCTCGCCGCCACCGACGAACTGATCGTCGAGGTGATGCGGCTGCGGATGCTCGCCGTGTCGCTCGTCGGCGAGCCGGCCGTGCGGGACGCCCTGGACGAGAACATGCGCTTCATGCGCGCCCGGGTCGTCGCGATGCTCACCCGGGCTCGCGACCGCGGCGAGGTGCGCGCCGACCTCGACCTGGAGCACGTCGCATGGCTCTGGGTCGGCTTCACGCTCTCGTGCGGGTTCCGGCACGCCCTCGAGCCCGAAGCGGCCCTCGAGGACAGCCCGTTCGTCGCCCGCACCTTCGTCCAGATGCTCAGCCCCGACCACAACGCAGAGGAGGCGGAATGACCTCTGATCATCCCAATCACAAGTGGTGGACGCTCTTCGCCATGTGCTTCGCCCTGTTCATGATCATGCTCGACAACACGATCGTGAACGTTGCGCTGCCGTCGATTCAGCACTCGCTGAACCCGTCGCCCGAGAACCTCGAATGGACGATCAACGCCTACGTCCTCGTGTTCGCGACGCTCATTCTGCTCGGCGGCAAGCTCGGCGACCGGTACGGCCGGAAGCGGATCTTCCTCGTCGGCCTCGCGATCTTCACCCTGGCCTCGGCCGGCTGTGCGCTGGCCCAGTCGGACACGCAGCTGATCGGCGCCCGGGCGGTCCAGGGCGTCGGCGGCGCGCTCCTGAACCCGCTCTCGCTCTCGATCATCGTGGCGGCGTTCCCGCGCAGGCAGCTTCCCCAGGCCATCGGCATCTGGGCCGGCATCTCGGGCCTGGGCCTGGCGATCGGGCCGCTCCTGGGCGGGTTCCTGGTCGAGCACTTCTCGTGGTCGGCCGTGTTCTGGGTGAACGTCCCCGTCGGCGTCATCGCAGCGGCAGCCACGGTCTGGGCGGTCGTGGAGTCGCGTGACTCGACCACGCACAGCCTCGACATCGTCGGCACGGTGCTCATCACCGCAGGCCTCGGCGCCCTCACGTGGGGGCTGATCAAGACCGCGAGCCACGCCTGGCTCAGCGCCTACACGCTCGGGTTCCTCGGCGCGGCCGCCGTGCTCATCGCGCTGTTCGTGCTGTGGGAGAGCCGCCAGTCCGACCCGATGGTTCCGCTCGGCTTCTTCAAGTCGCCGGCGTTCACGTCGTCGAGCATCATCGTGACGCTGATCGGCGTGGGCCTCTTCGGCGTCATCTACTTCCTGACGCTCTACTTCCAGAACGTCGAGGGCTACTCGCCGATCGAGGCGGGCGTGCGCACGCTGCCCACGACGATGATGATCCTGTTCGTCGCGCCGATCGCCGGCAAGCTCGGGCCGAGGATCGGGCCACGAGCGCTCATGACGTTCGGCATGCTGACCGCGACGGTCGGCCTCGTCGGGCTCTCGTTCATCGACGTCGGCACGAGCTACAACGCGATCTGGCCGTTCCAGATGCTGCTCGGCATCGGCCTCGCCTCGACGATGCCTGCGAGTGCAGCGACCGCCATGGGCGCGGTCGACCACGCCAAGGCAGGCGTTGCGTCAGGCGTCGTGAACGCGTCGCGGCAGGTCGGCGGAGCGCTCGGCATCGCTGTCCTCGGCGGCATCGGGGCGACGCTGGCGGCGAACGCCTGGTCGGACAAGATCTCGAATCTCCCGCCCGCGCGGCATGCGCTGGCCGAGAAGCTGACGCCGCTCGTCCAGGGCGGCCGCGGCAACGTGATCGAGCGGCTGACGGGCAGCCCCAAGGCGGGCACGGCCGCGCTCGACTCGTTCATGCAGGGCGTCCACGCGGCGCTGCTCACGGCCGGCGGGCTCACGTTCATCGCCGCGCTGGTTGCGTGGAT
>JBOHBE010000440.1:0-2109 GCA_050698235.1 Gaiellales bacterium | reverse complement strand
GCGGTGATCGGCGACGGCGGCGGGCATGGAGCCATCGCATGCGACATCGCCGCGGGGGCCGGTCTCGATCTGCCGATCCTGTCGCAGGACCTCGCCGCCGGCCTGGCCGCGTCGCTGCCGCCCACGGCGGCGACCCGCAATCCCGTCGACCTGGCGGGGGGCGGCGAGCAGGACTTCTTCTCGTACGCGCGCGTCGCCCGGGCCGTGCTCGAGTCAGGGGAGGTCGATGGGGCGCTTCTGACGGGGTACTTCGGTGGCTACAGCCAGTACTCGGACGGCTTCGCGGGGCAGGAGGGCGATGTGGCCCGGGAGGTCGCCCGTGCTGCGCAGGAGACCGGCCGACCGCTGGTCGCCCAGACGATGTACGCCGAGTCTTCGACCGCAGCCGTCCTGCGTGCCGGAGGCGTCCCGGTCTACCCGAGGATCGAGTCGGCGGTCGCCGCGCTCGCCGCGCTCCTCCCGCACCCGCCAGCCTCCGGCGCGCCCCAGCTGCCGGCCGCGCGGGGGCTGCCGCCGCTCGACGGCTACTTCGGTGCGCGCTCGCTGCTCGAGGCGGCCGGGATCGGGTTCGCGGCGGCCCGAAGCGTTGAGTCCACCGGCGACGCCGAGGCCGCAGCGGCCGAGCTGGGCTACCCGGTCGTCCTGAAGGCGCTCGGGACGCTCCACAAGTCCGACGTCGGCGGTGTCGTCGTGGGCATCGCGGCGGCGGACGAGCTGCGCGCGGCGGTCGACGACATGCGCCGCCGGCTCGACCCGCCCGGGTTCTCGGTTGAGCGCATGGCACCGGTCGGCGACGGCGTCGAGCTGATCATCGGTGTTGGGCGCGACCCGCGGTTCGGGCCGGTGGCCGCCATCGGGCTGGGCGGGATCTACACGGAGTTCTTCGGCGACGTCGCGGTCGGCCTCGCGCCGCTCGGCGTCGACGAGGCCGAGCGCATGCTCCTCTCGCTACGCGGCGCCCCGCTCCTGGTGGGTGCGCGCGGCCGCCCGCCGTGCGATGTCCACGCGGCGGCCGAGGCGGCCGTCCGGCTCTCGGAGGTGGCCGCGGCGCACCCCGGCCTCGCCGAGATCGAGATCAATCCGCTCCTCGTCACACCCGGCGGCGCCGTCGCCCTCGACGCGCGCGTGATAGAGAATGGCGAGACCGATGCTGGCTGACGGCACATTCGACGGGCAGGTTGCTGTGGTGACCGGGGGTGGGAGCGGCATGGGCCGGGCCATGGCGCTCGAGTTCTCGCGGCTCGGAGCAGCCGTCGTGGTCGCCGGCCGCCGGGCCGAGCCGCTCGCCGAGACCGCCGCGATCATCGAGGGCAGCGGCGGCACCGCGCTCGCGGAGCCGACCGACGTGCGCGATCCCGACCAGGTTGACGCCCTCATGCATGCCGCGGTCGACACCTTCGGGCGGATCGACTGCCTCGTCAACAACGCCGCCGGGAACTTCGTGGTCAAGGCCGAGGACCTCTCGCCAAACGGCTGGAGGGCCGTGACCTCGATCGTGCTCGACGGCAGCTTCCTGTGCGCGCGGGCAGCCGGCAAGCGGATGATCGAGAGCGGCGAGGGCGGCGCCATCGTGAGCGTGATCGCGAGCTATGCCTGGACGGGCGGCCCGGGCACCGTGCACTCGGCGGCGGCCAAGGCGGGCGTGCTCGCCATGACCCGCACGCTGGCGGTCGAGTGGGCCCAGCACGGGATCCGCGTCAACACCATCTGCCCGGGCCCGACCGCGACCGAGGGTGCGGGCGCCGCGCTCTGGCCGACGCCCGAGGAAGAGGGGCGCGTGGCGTCGTCCGTACCGATCGGCCGTCTGGCGCGCGTCGAAGAGATCGCCTGGTGGACGACTGCGCTGTGCGCGCCCAGGGCCGCCTACATCACAGGCGCCAACCTGACCATCGACGGCGGCCACTGGCTCGAGCAGGAGGGTTACATGCAGGCGCTCAAGCCCCGCTGATCGCAGCCGGGCCCGGTCACGGCCGTAGACGCGGCTGCAGCGGCACCACCCGCGGCTCGCGGTGCTCGACCTGCAGCGTCGTGTGGTCGATCCCGAACCGGTCCAGCAGCAGCTGCGCGAGGCTGCGGCGGATGCCGTGGCAGTCATCGCCGGGGGCCACC
>JBOHBE010000439.1:0-8390 GCA_050698235.1 Gaiellales bacterium | reverse complement strand
CTTCGAAGTCGAGCCCGGCGGCCCGCACGAAGATCCGGGCGGTCAGGTTGTTGACGCTCGGCTTCAGGATGTGGATCGTGATGTCGGCCATGGTGTCCTCCCGGCCTGCCCCGCAGGCGCGCTCAGTAGGGGTCTTTGGGCGATCGGTCGTCGGACAGCGACGGACGTGACGCGGTCACCAGTTCCTCGATCGCATCGGCCAGATGCACCTCGGCGATGTTGGCGTCGCCGCGGGCCACGCGGATCCGGTGCGCCTCTCGCAGCACGTCGGCGTGAGCGTACCCGAATGGCGGCTCGAACCGATAGGAGGCGAGCTCGATCAGGAGGCCGAGCGGATCCTCGAAGTAGATCGAGTCCATGAAGCCGCGGTCCTTGATGCCGCTGTGGCGGATCCCGCGGTCGTCCAGCCGCTCGACGGTCTGCGCGAACGTCGCGTGCGACAGCGAGAAGGCGACGTGGTGGACGCAGCCCGGGTCGGTCGGCGTCCGGGTCGCGTCCGGCGTGCGTTCCTCGTTCGTGAAGATCGTGATCAGGCGGCCGTCGCCGGGATCGAAGTAGAGGTGGCTCTCGTGCTCGTTGTCGAGGTTCGGCTGCTCGAAGATGAAGGGCATGCCCAGCACGCCCTCCCAGAAGCCGATCGACGTCTGCCGGTCGGCGCCCGTGATCGTGATGTGGTGGACGCCCTGGCTCTGGATCTTCCGCACGCGGCCAGTCTAGACCGCGACCGGGCTTTTCAAGATCTTTATCTCTTCCTCAGCGCTTCCTTACGTTTGCTGCCGATGGTTGCCCCGTGCGCTCCAGGCTGGCCGGGGTTATTGCAGGCGTGGTCGTTCTCGCCTTGCTGGGAACCGTCCCGGCCTACGCCTCGAAAGGGGCCTACTTCGGTACCGCCGTGAGCCAGTCCGGCGGCGGGCAGTCAGATGCGGCGCTGCTTTCGCTCGAGAGCGAGGTCGGGCGCCACTTCCACATGTACCGGCTCTACCGGCCGCTGAACGACACGACGCTCCGTGGCGGCGCCGCCCAGCTGATGAAGTCCCGCGGCCAGCCGATCTACCTGAACGTCACCTCGGAGATCGGCACCCGCTGCGTCTCGTGGCACTCCGTCGCTGCCGGCGCCTACAACACCCAACTGCACTCGATCGCCCGCCAGGTGCGCAAGTACCACTACAAGGTCTTTTTCTCGTGGAACCACGAGATGCAGGGCAACTGCAAGACCGGGACGGCCGCCGACTACCGCGCGAGCTACAAGCGCGTCCGCAAGGTGTTCAAGAAGGAGCACGTCACGAACGCCGTGTGGGTCTGGGTGGTCGCCGCGGGCAACATCAACAACGACCCGGCGAAGGCTGCGAAGTTCCTGCCCGGGAAGGTCGACCTGATCGGCGTCGACGGCTACAACCGCGCCGGCGACTGGCGCGGCGTGAAGGAGATCTTCGCCGCCGCCCACAAGTTCGCGGCGAACCATGGGCACCGGCTCTTCATCGGCGAGATCGGCTGCGCCGAGGATCCGTCCGACTCCACCGCCAAGGCCCAGTGGATCGCAAACGCGTACGACACGTTCAAGGCCTGGGACGTGGCCGGCGTGGTGTGGTCGAACTTCGACCGCAACGAGGGCGACTATCGCGTCCAGACGTCCGCCTCGGCACTTGCCGCCTACAAGCAGGCCGGCGACACGTCCTTCTACATGCGCTAGGTCTCGCCTCGGGCGCTCTGCTCGACGTCGCGGAAGAGCGCCATGCCGAGCCCGCGCGCCATCTCCTCGTCGAGGTGGGCGACCAGGCCGGCGGTGCGGGCCAGGAGCGCCATCCCGCGGACGATGCGGGCCGGGAACCCGAGGTCAGCCAGCGCCGCGCCCGCCACGCCTGCACCGTTGATCGGAAGGGCCTTGCCGGTGGCCTCGCGGTGTGCGTCGGCGACGTGCCGGAGCGCTCTGAGGTGGGGGCCTTCCAGGCCCTGCTCGGCCGCGATCGCGTAGATCCGGGCCGTGCGCGGATCCTCGGCCTTGTGGATGGGATGGCCGATGCCCGGAATCCGGCCGCCCGCCTCGATCCGGGCGCGCACGGCGTCCGCCGCCGCCCGAGCGAGGTCGTCGTCGCCGGCCGCCACGACGGGCTCGAGGAAGACGGCCGTGTCCTCGACGACGCCCAGGAACACCGTGCCCGCTCCGAGGAGGCCCGAGGCGACCGCGCCCTGGAGCGACTCCGGCGCACCGGTGTGCGTCAGCCGGGCCGCGAGGACCGTCGGCGTCAGGCCGTGCTCTGCAAGCGAGACGAGCACGGCGTCGAGGAGCACCGTCTCCTGGGGCGTGGGCGCGCGTCCGCGCACGAGCAGATACGTGAGCTCGGTGAACGTCACCTTGCCCATCAGATCGGTTGCCAGGTCGAGGCCGCGAACCGTGATCGAATCGGCGTCGACTGCGCCGATGTCGGTGTGGAGCCACTCGCGGTCGCTCATCCTGCGCTCCCGACGCGGCTGTCGAAATCCACCTCGGCGCCGGTGCGCTCCTGCGGCAGCTCGTGCTTGGCGATCCGCCCGGTGGGCGTATGCGGGAGCTCCGCCACGGCCTCGAGGTAGCGCGGCACCTTGAACGGGGCGAGCAGCCCGGCCGCCGTCTCGCGGATGGCAGCGAGATCGGCCGTCCCCGGCTCGGCGACCGTCACGAACCCTTTTATCTCCTCCTCGGTGAGGTCGGAGGGCACGCCCACGACCGCCGCCTCGGTCACGGTCGGATGCGTACAGAGTGCCTCCTCGATCTCGGCGGGCGCGACGTTCTCGCCTCGGCGGCGGATGACCTCCTTCTCGCGTCCCACGAACGTGTACGTCCCGTCCGGGTTCCGGTGCACGAGATCGCCCGTCCGCAGCCACCCGTCGGAGCTCACAGCCTGCGCGGTCTCGCCGGGCATGTCCCAGTATCCCTGCATCACGGCCGGGTTTCGCAGCTCGAGCTCGCCGATCTCGCCGTCCGGTACATCGCGCCCGTCAGAAACCACGCGCGCCTCGTTCACGGCTCCCAGGTGCGGGTGCTGGCGGACCGTCCCGAGCGTCCCGAACGGCCGTGATCCGTGGGGCCAGATCATGCCGTACGGGCTCTCCGAGAGCGCATAGCCACAGACGATTCGAAGGCCAAACCGCTCTTCTATCTCGATCTGCCGTGCTCTGGGCGGCGCAGGGCCCGTGTAACATAGGCGAAGCGGCGTATCGGCATCGTCATCGCGTTCCGGCTGGCGCATCAGGATCTCGAGCATCGCCCCGATGGCGTTGAACTCCGTGGCGCCGTGCCTCCTCGCCGAGTCGAGGAACGTGCTCGCCGAGAACCGCGGGAGCAGCACGAGTCCGGCCCGCGCTGCGACGGAGCCGAGCATCGAATACGCGGGCGCGTTTATGTGGAAGAGCGGCAGCGAGGTCATGAGCCGGTCGTCGGGGCCCAGCTCCATCCACCACGGAAACCCCTCGCCGGCCATCACATAGGCCCGATGGGTCTGCGTCACGAGCTTCGACCGCCCCGTCGTACCCGACGTCGGGATGAGCGCCGCCGGATCGTCGGGCCCCGGCCGCGGCGGGGCCACCGGCCCTGCCGGCCGGCTGTACAGGGCCGCGACGTCGATCGTCGCGCCGCCGGACTCGCGCACCGCGGAGGGGGCGGTCGCGTCGGTGACCACGAGCCGCGGCCTCACCTGGCGGATGAGGCCGGCGAGCTCGTTCCCGCCCGCGCGCGGATTCACGGCGACGATGATCGCGCCGGCGTATGCCGCTCCAAGCCAGGCGAACAGGTATTCAGGCGTGTTCCGGGCTGTCGCAAGCACGAGCTCACCGGGCCGGACGCCCAGCTCGGCGAGCGCGGATGCCGCCCGCCCCACGAGTGCGTGTGCCTCCGAGTATGTGAAGGTCCGGCCTTCGGCGTGCAGCCAGACCCTGGAAGGGGCGGCCGTGACGGCCTCATCGAACAGATCGGGGATGGTGGAGGGCACGGGGGCGCGGCCATCATCGCCGCCAGAGCATTCTTCGCGCAAACCGCCTTCGCCGGGGGTGACGAAGGCGTCCGAACGCGGTACACTGCCCCCCGGGGGTCAGGTAGAAGCGTGATCGAGCGAGTGCTCATTGCTGTGGGGATTCTTGTCGTGAACGGGTTCGTTCTCGTCATGGTCCTGCGCCTGCTCACGATGGTGGTGATCCGCCGCGTGCCGAATCGGAGCGACGAGGCCGTCGCCCCGATCCCCGTCGCAGCATCTGCCCACTCCATGCCGGCCTCAGAGCCGGAGCCCGAGCTGGTCGCAGCGGGTGCGGCGGCCGCAGCTGTGTCGGAGTCGGCGATCGCGCCACGCGGGCGGGTTGGGAACGGCCGTCGAGGCGGCGCCAACGGGCCTCTGTATCGCATCCATCACCACCGGATGCTGCTCGGTGTGCCTGTGCTCGCGGCGATCTTTGCCTCCGGAGCGTGGCTCGGCGACTCGGTCGGAGGGCAAAGCTCGGCGGACGCAGCCACCGTCACCGTGCACCTCAGGGGCAAGATCATCCGGATCGCGGGCGCGCCGGTCGCCGTGCGCGTCCCGGCAACGACCGTGACCACACAGGGACACGTTGTCTCGGTGCCCGCCACCACGGTGCAGCTGCCGCCCCAGACGCAGACCGTCGTGAACACGATCAACAACACGACGACCGACACGACCATGATCACGACCACGGTGTCCATTCCGACGACGACGACCGAGACGGCGACGGACACGACCACGGTCACCGAGACCACGACCATCACGACCGCGACGACGTCCGCGCCGACCACCTAGGCCGCCTCTCTACATGCGGCCGGCCTCGATGATCCGGCGCAGGAACTCCTGTGTGCGCGGCTCCGTCGGCTCGGTGAAGATGCGCTCAGGCGTGCCCTGCTCGAGGATCCTGCCGCGGTCGAGGAAGCACACGCGGTCGGCCGTCTCGCGGGCGAAGCCCATCTCGTGCGTCGCGACGAGCATCGTCATGCCGCCTCTGGCCAGGTCGCGGATCACCCCGAGCACCTCGCCGACGAGTTCCGGATCGAGGGCGCTCGTGACCTCGTCGAGCAGCATGATGTCGGGCTCCATGGCGAGCGCGCGCACGATCGCCGCCCGCTGCTGCTGACCGCCCGAAAGCCGGTCGGGGAACTCGTCACGCTTGTCGGCGAGCCCGAAACGCTCAAGCAGCTCGATTCCGCGCTCGTTTGCGGCCGCCCGGCCCATTCGAAGCGCCTTTCGAGGGGCGAGCGTCACGTTGTCGAGCACGTTCATGTGCGGAAACAGGTTGAACGCCTGAAACACGATGCCGATCCGGCGCCGGAGCCGGTTCTGGTCGACGCCCGGCGCCGTGATGTCGTCGCCGTGGATCAGGATCCGGCCCGCGTCGACGGGCTCGAGCAGGTTCACGCACCGAAGGAGCGTCGATTTCCCCGATCCGGAGGCTCCGATCAGGCACACCACCTCGTGCTCGGCGACGTCCAGATCGATGCCGGACAGCACTTCGAGCTTCCCGAACGACTTCACCACGCCCTCGAGGACGACCGCAGCGGCCATCACGAGCCTCCGGAGGCCAGGAACCGGCGCCGGTCGCGCTCGATCAGCCAGTCGGTGAACCGCGCCAGCGGGATCGTGAGCAGCAGGAAGAGCAGCGACGCGCACAGGTAGGGCGTGAAGTTGAAGTTGGCCGATTCGGCGATCTGAGCCTGGCGGAACGCCTCCACCGGCCCTGCGATGGCCACGAGCGCCGTGTCCTTCTGGAGCCCGATGAAGTCGTTCAGGAGCGGCGGGATGACGCGTCGCACGGCCTGAGGGAGGACGACGAAGCGCAGCGCCTGCCAGCGCGACAGCCCGAGCGACCGCGCCGCCGCCTCCTGGCTCGGGTGCACCGACTGGATCCCCGCCCGATAGACCTCGGCGACGTATGCGGAGTACACGAGCGTCAGCGCGACGATCGACCACACGACCGCCGATCGGTACCAGTTGGCGTCCGAGAGCAGGAGCGCGGGGATCCCCAGCGCGAGCATGTAGACGACCAGGATCGTGGGAATTCCGCGGAAGACGTCCGTGTAGATGATGGCGAGGAGTCGGATCGGGAAGAACACGGGGCCTGGAAGGCTGCGCAGCACCGCGATCCCGAGCGCCAGAACGAGGATCAGCACCTCGGATATGCAGAAGATCTTCACGTTCAGGCGAAAAGCGCGCGCGATATCGGGCAGAGACGTCCAAAAGAGGTGCCCGTCGAGGAATTTCGCCCGGAATTCGTCCCAACCTGGCGATGTGACGGCGAGAACGACGAGAAGCGTGAGAACGACGACGGTGCTGGCGAGTGCCGTGGCCACGGCCCGCGCGTCGCGCGACCCGGGGAGACGCCGCCGCGGTGCTAGTGCAGCGCCGGGGCGTTGGCGGCCTGGTTCAGCCACCGATCCTGAATCTGGGCCAGCGTTCCGTCGGCACGGAGGGCGGCGAGGGCGCCGTTCACGCAGGCGGTCATCGGGCTGCCCTTCTCGAGCACCATGCTGAAGTGCTCCTTGCCCGCGGGCGCCGGCAGCACGCCGACGATGGTCCCGTTCGAGAGCTGGACGTTCGCCATGTAGTAGGCGGTCGGATAGTCGACGACTAGGCCGTCGATCTGCCCGTTCTTGAGCGCCTGGAGGGCCGCGTTCAGCGTATTGAACGTCTGGACCGACGAATCGGGGTTGATCACGCTCTTTGTGACGTCATAACTGGTCGTGCCGATCTGGGCGCCGTAGGTGAAGGGCTTCAAGGCCGCGACGGACGTCGCCTTGGCGATGTCGGTGCCCTGGAGCGCGACAACGGCCTCCTGCTCGTCGTAGTAGGAGTCCGAGAGGTCGGCGCCTTCTGCGCGCTGCGTCGTGTACGAGACCTGGGCCAGGTAGAAGTCGAAATTCTTGGGGCCCGGCTTGTAGGAGTTGTTGAACGGTACGGCAACCCACTGGACCTGATCCTTGGTGAAGGCGAGCTGCTGAGCCACGGCATAGGCAGTCGCATCCTCGAAGCCCTGGTCGTTATATGGATCGTGGTTGAACTGCCCGGTCCACTCGTGTCCGGTAGGACCTTGGAAGAAGGGGTCGAATGCTGGGTTGTCGGTCCCGATCGTTAGCTGACCAGGCGTGACAAGCGTTAAATTTGACTTCGCGCACGCATTTGCCGCGGTCGACCCCGCCGGGCTCGCCGTCGAGCCGCTGGAGGAGCCGCACGCGGCCGCCGCGAGGGCCGCGACGACCGCCATGGCGAAGGCGCGCATTCGCATGGTCGCGGGAGCCTACACCAACCATCCCCCGGAAAGGGCACAATCGCCCTACCCGAGCCGGATGAGGTGCCTTCCCCCAATTGGGGGAGGCGCTGGTGGGACATGCCCGGATAGAGTCTCGGGCATCATGAGAAGGGGCAGAGCATGCGCTGGGGCGAGCCGACCAGGCTACCACCACTAAGACGCGGACGCGGACTCACCGCGGCGGCCCTCCTGACGGTGGGGCTGGTCGCGGCGTACGTGGTTCTCGGCGTGCTCTCGCTGACATCCGTGGCCCCGTCGACGCTGCTCAAGAGCCTGCCGCGCTCCGTGTCGGACATCACCGGCGGATCCGTCCCGGCCAACACGCCGGAGGTTTCGGACCTCGTTACTGCGCCGGTCGCGGCGACTTCCCTCGACACGTTCGTTCTCGACCTGGGCGCCCCCGGTGGCACGTCCGATGCGCTCACCCAGAGCTTCGTCCTCCAGAACAAGGCCGTAGCGCCTGTGAACCTCTCGGTCGCGGTGACCGGCGTTCTCGGTGTTCAGGCGACGTTCCCTGACAACAGCTCGATCAAGCGGCTGCCCGCAGGCGGGCAGACCAGCGTGACAGTGACGTCGGACCCGATGCACGCCGGCTCGCTCAACGGCGGTCAGGTCGTGATCTCGGTCCGCGGCGTTGCGAAGTCGCTCACGGTGCCTCTCAAGGGGGCCCAGGCGCCGCTTCCGCCCGGGGCGGTCACGGCGACGCCCGAGGCCGGCGGTGCCGTGCACGTGACCTGGGCCGCGTCGCCTTCGACCGGCGTCGCCGGATATGAGGTCGATCGGCGAGTTTCGGGGGGTCCTTGGCAGACGCTCGACGCCTCTGCGTCCGCAGGCGGCGTCGTCGACTCGGCGGGTCCCGACGGACAGGCCGTCGACTACCGCGTCAGCGCGATCACGGCCGGGGTCCAGCCGACCCTTCTGAGCGTCTCCAGCGGCGCAAGCGCCGTGCCCGACGCGACCCCGCCCGATCTGCCCACCGACGTCACGCCGCTCCCGGGCTTCGTGAACCAGGGCAACGAGAACGCCGTCCCCGTCAAGGTCTTCCTGCCCCAGACCTCGGCGCCGACGGACGTCGTGAGCGTCACGCTCACTAATCCGACGACGGGCGACTC
>JBOHBE010000438.1:0-5188 GCA_050698235.1 Gaiellales bacterium | reverse complement strand
GCAGATGTCGCGCAGCGCCGGGAAGTAGCCGTCGTGCGGCACCTTGATGGCCTGCCGGAAGGCGATCGGCTCGGCGACGAGCTCGGCTGCGTCCGCGAGATATCGGGGAAGGGCCTCCTGACGAGCGTCGAGATCGACCTGCCCGGCCGCGAGTCGCCGGCCGACGCCGTCCGCCGGATCTGCCACGAGTGCTACCAGCGCGGCGTGATCCTCCGTGCCGCGGCCGAGGGCGAGCGGGCGGCCGTCTACTTCTACCCGCCGCTCGTGGTGACGGCCGACGACATCCGCGAGGCGTTCGCCGCGGTCGCCGCTGCGCTGCGCGTCGTCGTCGCGGGGGAGTGACCGCCGTGGACGAGCGAGCCCTTCGCGTCGCCGAGGCGATGCGCGCGGCGGGAGCCGGCTGGGCGGTGCTCACGGCGCCGGCGTCGGTCGCCTACGTGACGGGTCACGACGAGCCGGCGGGTGCAGGCCGCTCGCCGTTCGCAGGCGGACCGGCGGTCGCGATCGTCGCCGCCGACGGCCGCACGGTGCTCGTCGCCGCCGACGCGGACATCGACCCCGGCGCGGTCCGTGCCGACGAGACCCGGAGCTACGAGGCCTTCGCGCTCCCGCCGGGCGGCCCCGGGCTCAACGGCCTCTATCTCGAAGCCGTGCGGGTGGCCCTGGCCGAGTCCGGCGTGGGCGGAACGGTCGGCGTCGAGCCGGCCATGTGCCCCGACGGTGTCCGCGGCCTCCTCGCCGCGACGACGGTCGACCTGACAGTGGCGCTTCGCGAGGCCCGGTCGGTCAAGACCGCGGAGGAAGTCGACCGGTTGCGGGCGTGCGCGGCCCTGACCGCGGTGGGGCAGCGCGCTGCGCGAGCCGCCGCCGCGCCCGGGATGCCCGAGCTCGAGCTCTTTGCCGAGATCCGCCGCGCCCTGGACGCGGTTGCGGGCGAGGCGGTCGCGCTCGGCGCCGACCTTCTGAGCGGCGTCGCCCGGACGGCCGAGGTGATGGGCGGCCCCGGCCCCCGCGTGCTCGAGGAGGGCGATCCCGTGATCTGCGACCTCGTGCCGCGGGCCGGCGGCTACTGGGGCGACTCATGCCTCAGCTGGGCGGTGGGAGAGCCCAGCGCCGGCCACGCCCGGTTGTACGCGGTCGCCCGCCAGGCGCTCGACCACGCCTCCGAGACGCTGCGGCCGGGCATGACCGCCGGCGAGTTCGCGGCGGGCGTGCTCGCCGTGATCGAGGACGCGGGCCTGAGCGACCCGATCCACATCGGCCACGGCATCGGCGTCACGAGCTTCGAGCACCCCCGGCTTGTCGCCGGAGCGCCCGAGGAGCTGCGTGCAGGGATGGTGCTGATGGTCGAGCCTGGGGCGTACGACGCCGACATCGGCGGCGTCCGGCTGGAGCAGATGTTCCTCGTCACCGACAAGGGCAACGAGATCCTGAGTCCCTACGAGGTTCCGCGGGATCTCAACGCAAGCCGCATCTGACCGAACGCCCCGCCGGCCAGCTCGTGGCCCTCGCGGTTTCGGTACGCGACGGCGACGACGGCCATCGCGAGCGCGCTGGCGCCCGATACGGCGAAGGCCAGCTCCGTGCCGCCCCGGGCGGCGAGCCACCCGGCGAGCACGCCACCCGCTGGGCCGGCGCCGTTGAACGCGAAGTAGTAGAGGCCGATCACTCGCCCTCGGAGCGGGCCGGGAGTCGAGAGCTGGACGGTCGCGTTCGCGGCCGACGTCCAGAGCGTGAAGCAGCCGCCGGCGACGAAGAGCAGCGCCGCGGCGGCCGTTGCGTTGTGCTCGGGAGCGAGGGCCATCTGGGCGACGCCGAACCCCGTGACGGCGCCCAGGAGCACGGTCCAGCTCGCACGGCCCAGCGATGCGGCGAGCAGCGCGCCGACGAGCGCGCCGGCGCCGAACGCCGCCGTGACGATCCCGAAGACGCCGGCGTCGGACGCCAGGGTCTGGGCGGCGAGGACGGGCAGGAGGACGTTGAAGTTGAACGAGAGCGTGCTGACCACGAACACGATCATGAGCGCGAGGAGCGTCGCGGGCGTCCGGCGAACGTGTTCGAGCGCCTCGGCCGTCCCGCGCAGGAAGCGCGGCGGGCGGTCGGGCCGCTCGACGGGGTAGAGCTCGCTTCGCCGCATCGCCGCGAGCCCTCCCAGGACCGCGATGTAGCTGACGGCGTTCAGCGTGAAGCACGCGCCGACTCCCACCGTGGCGACGAGCGCGCCGCCCACGGCCGGTCCCACCACGCGCGCCGCGTTGAAGAGACTGGAGTTGAGCGCGACGGCGTTCGGCAGCTCATCGGCGCCGACCATCTCGAACGTGAGCGCCTGGCGGGCGGGGGCGTCGAGCACCAGGACGACGCCTCGGAGCGCGGTCAGGAGATAGACGTCCAGGGCCGTGACGTGGCCGGCGAGCGTGAGCCCGGCGAGGATGGCCGCCAGGACGAGCGCGGCGGCCTGGGTCCCCATCACCGTGCGACGGGCGTCGAGCCGGTCGACGAGCACGCCCGCGAAGAGGCCGAAGACCGTAAACGGGAGGAACTGGCACAGCGCCAGCACGCCGACAGCGACGGGCGAGTGGGTCAGCTGGAGCACGAGCCACGCGGCGGCGATGTTCTGCATCCACGTACCGCTGACCGACACGATCTGGCCGGCGAAGAAGAGCCGGTAGTTCCGGTGGCGTCTGAGGCTGGCGAAGGTGCGGCGGTTGGCGCGCCGGAACGCGGCCGTCACGCCGGCCTCTCGTCATGGGCGAGCAGCATCAGCGGCTCGAGCGCCGCCTCGAGGGCGGCGACCTGGTCGTCGGTGAGCCGGCGCATCCGCTCGGCCAGCCAGGCCGTTCGCATCCGCCGGGTCGAGCGCAGGAGGCGCTTGCCGGGATCGGTCAGGTGAAGACCCACGCGGCGCCGGTCACCTTCGACGGGCCCGCGAACGACGAGTCCCGCCGCTTCGAGCCGGTCGACGTAGCCGCTCATCGCCGGCGCGGACATCCGCTCTCGCTTGGCGAGGTCGCGCACGCCGAGCCCGGGTTGCTCGCGGATGGCAGCCAGCAGGGCGACCTGCCCGACCGTCACACCCATCGGGAGCGCCTCGCGGCGCAGGTCGCGATTTAGGTGGAGGAGCAGCGGGCGAAGCTTCTCGGCCACGGCCTCTGGCGGCGAGATCGTTAACATCGTTAACTAAGTGTAGCAGCGAGGCGGTCGGTCGACCACCACGACTCGCCGCGAGATCGGGGCTCGGCCGCCCTTGTCCGGCGCAGCGGTGAGGGCGATCGCGTCGGCGGCTGCCCACTCCCGCATGACCCCCACCGTCCGCCAGGACTCGTCCGGTCCGTAGCGGACCTGCGCCTCGAACGAGAGGATCGTGTGGAGCGCGATGTCGTCCCACGAGAGCTGCATGGTTCTGTGATCGGCGCCTCGCCGCGGCGATCGGACACCTTGCGGGACACACCCGCTCACCGTCCGCCCAGACACGGCCTACGGCGTTCTGGGGAGCCGGGTTGCGGCCTCTCCGCACCTTGACGCCGCCCGCGCGGCGCCGTACCGTGAGGCGTGGTGCGTAGGAGGGGGATAGCGGCGGCCATCGCCGCCGGCGCGCTTTGCGTCGGCGCATACGGCGTGTTGCTCGGAGGCCGGTCGCCGGCCGCCGGGAGCGCCGCTGGCGAAGGCCACGTGCGCGTGAACCAGGTCGGCTATCCGCTCGCCGCGGACAAGCGCGCGTATCTCATGGCGAGCGTGCCCGCACCCGGCGCGCCGTTCACGGTGACTGACGGCGACGGCCGCACCGTGGCCGCCGGCCGGGTCGGCCCCGGCCTCGGCCGCTGGAGCCGGCGCTACCCGCACGTCTATCCCCTCGACTTCACCCGCGTGCGCCAGTCCGGGACATTCACCCTCAGCATCGGCGGTCCGGCGCCGGCGCGGGCCATCGTCCGCGTCGGGAGCGGCGCGTCGCTCTATGCCGCGCCCATCCGAAACGCGCTCTCGTTCTACCGCGTCCAGCGCGACGGGGCGGCGATCGTGCGCTCCGCGCTTCGCACGGCGCCGTCGCACCTGAACGACGCCGACGCCATGACGTATCGCACCCCGAAGGTCGACGGCGACGGCGCGTTCAAGGGCGACCTCTCTCCGCTCGGCGTGCGGATCAACGCGGCGGGCGGTTGGTGGGACGCCGGCGACTACCTGAAGTTCGTGCACACGACGACCTACACCGACGCCGTCCTGCTCATGGGCGTCCGCGACTTCCCCGGGCAGATGGGCGCTCGCGCCGGCCGGGCCGACTTCGACGCCGAGGCGCAGTTCGGCGCCCGCTGGCTGCTGCGGATGTGGGACGACCGGACGCGCACGCTCTACTACCAGGTCGGCATCGGGAACGGCAACGACTCGATCGTGAGCGACCACGACATCTGGCGGCTGCCGCAGGACGACGACACCTACGGCGGGCACGATCCGGCGTACCGGTACATCCGCCACCGGCCGGTCTTCCGCGCGGGGCCGCCGGGCTCGCCGGTCAGCCCCAACCTCGCCGGGCGGGATGCCGCGGCGCTTGCGCTCTGCTACCAGGTGTACCGCACGACCGACCGCGGGCTTGCGCGGAACTGCCTCGTCTCGGCCGAGCACATCTTCGACCTCGCGGACACCACGCCGACGGGGCATCTGACGACGGCCATCCCGTTCGACTTCTACCCGGAGTCCGAGTGGCGCGACGACATGGAGCTCGGTGCGGCCGAGCTCGCGCTCGCGCTCCAGCAGCCGGGTGCGCCGCGGGACGTGCCGCACCGCGACTCACGCCGCTACCTGAAGCTGGCCGCGCATTGGGCCCACGCGTACATCCACGGGCCCAATGACGCCGCGGACACGCTGAACCTGTACGACGTGAGCGCCCTCGGCCACGCCGAGGTGATCCGGGCCATGCGCAGCGCCGGCCACGGGCTTGTCGTCACCCGGGCCGGGCTCCTGGCCGACCTGCGCCGGCAGCTCGCCAGGGGCATCGACCAGGGCCGCACCGACCCGTTCGGCTTCGGCTACGGCTGGGCCCAGTACGACACGACGACGCACGGCACGGGACTGGCCGTCACGGCGAGCCTCTACGACCAGCTCACGCACTCGCACCGCTACGCGGCGGTCGGGATGCGCTGGCTGGGGAACGTCCTCGGCGCGAACGCCTGGGGGTCGTCGTTCATCCTCGGCGACG
>JBOHBE010000437.1:0-7618 GCA_050698235.1 Gaiellales bacterium | reverse complement strand
GAAGCAGCCGCCGGGGAACACGTGCCGCTGCAGGTGGGCGATGAACTCGTCGGCCAGCGCCCACAGCAACCGCAGCCCCTCGCCGCGCCTCCGCGCCGGGTCGACCACCTCGCGGTCGAAGATCTCGCCGGCCCGCTCGATGGTCGCGATCTGCAGCTCCTGCTTCGACTTGAAGTGCGCGTAGAGGCCGCTCTTGCTCATCCCGATGTGCTCGGCCAGGCCTCCGATCGAGAGGCCGTTGATGCCGTCGACCGTCGCCAGCCGAGCCGATGCGTCGAGGATCGCCTGCCGGCTGCGGAGGCCGTCCGAGCGGGGTTTCCTTGGGGTCTGCGTGATCATGTTTGCAATATAGCACGACCGGTCGTATAGTTCTCTCCTATCCCGCACGATCGTTCGTTCTAAGCACCACTCAAAGGAGATCCATCCCATGAGCACCATCGAAGCCCCACCCGACCTGACCGAGGTGACCGCACGCCAGCGGCAGGTCTGGTCGACCGGCGACTACACCGTGATCGCCACCCTCGTCCACCCGGTGTCCGAAGCCCTTGTCGACGCCGCCGACCTACACGCCGGGTGGCGGGTGCTGGACGTCGCGACCGGCTCGGGCAACGCCGCGATCGCAGCGGCGCGGCTCGGCAGCGACGTGACCGGCATCGACTACGTGCCGGCGCTCCTCGACCGGGCCCGCGAGCGGGCCACGGCCGAGCGGCTCGACGTCCGCCTCGCCGAGGCCGATGCGCACTCGCTGCCGTTCGGCGAC
The DNA here is from genome assembly GCA_050698235.1 of Gaiellales bacterium. Taxonomy (GTDB): domain Bacteria; phylum Actinomycetota; class Thermoleophilia; order Gaiellales; family JAICJC01; genus JAICJC01. The sequence goes on along the minus strand of JBOHBE010000437.1, from coordinate 6,858 downwards.
GGCGAGTTCGACGCGGTCACGTCGGTGTTCGGCGTGATGTTCGCAGCCGACCCGACGAGGGCGGCGCGCGAGCTCGTCCGCGTCGTCCGACCCCGCGGCACGATCGCCCTGGCGAGCTGGACGCCCACCGGGTTCGTGGGCGAGATGTTCCGCGTCATGACGGCGCACGTTCCGTCGCTGGTGCGGGTCCCGGCCCCGTTCGTCTGGGGATCCGAGCCCGGCCTGCGCTCGCTGCTCGCACCCGACCTGGCGTACCTCCAGCTGCGTCAGCGCACGTTCACGTTCCGCGCCCGGTCGCCGGAGGACTTCGTGGAGACGTTCGGACGGTCCTACGGGCCGACCGTTCGGGCTCTCGAAGCCGCCGGCCCCAACAGGTTCCTGCTGGAGGCCGACCTGCTCGCCCTCGTCCGGCAGCGAAACCGCGTCGGCGACGGCAGCGTCTCGATCCCGGCCACGTACCTGGAGGCGATCGCGACGCGACGATAGGCGGACTGCGGCCGCGCGCCCATGGCGAGCAACGGGCGCGCGGCGACGCGTTGGGTGGAGTGAAGAAATCGCTCGAGTCGTAGCGTCTGTGTTGTGGTGAGCACACAGACCGAACGCCGCGCGCGGCGGGGGCCGACCCAAGGAGCGTCTCTTGCGGAGATCGAAGCCGTGTACCGGGACTCGTACGGCCGCTTCCTGGCGGTCGCCGCGATGCTGTGCGAAGACCGGGAGCTGTGGCGGGATGCGGTGCAGGACGGCTTCGCCCGCGCCATCCGGTCGCGCTCGTCCTTCCGCGGCAGCGGGTCGCTCGAGGGCTGGCTGTGGCGGATCGTCGTCAACTCGGCGCACAGCATCGCCCGCCGGCCCCAGCCGGTTCCGGCGGCGGCGCCAGAGGGGAACAGGGCAGCGACGTCGACCGACGACGACGCCGGGCTGGCCCTGCTGGCGGAGCTCCCGGGGCGCCAGCGGACGGTGCTCTTTCTCCGCTACTACGCCGAGCTCGACTACCGGACGATCGCGGATGTGCTCGAGGTGCAGGTGGGCACGGTCGGGTCGACGGTAAACGCGGCGCTGGTCGCCCTTCGACGCCGGACGGCGAGGACGGTTGAACCGTGAGCGAGATCGACACCGAGATCACCGAGCTGCTCGAGTGCGCCCGGCTCACGCCACCCGACGCCGCCGGCGATTGGCTCGACGTCCTCGCCCGATCGCGCCGGGCAGGACCGCGGTTCCGCGTCCCCGTGCGGGGCCTCCTCCTGGCAGCTGTGCTGCTCGTCGGCGTCGGCGCCGTGGCCCAGGCCGAGACCGGCGTCTTCAGCTTCAGCTCGGATCGCAGCTCGACCAACGGCCACTCGCAGCGGCGGCTGACGGTGCACCAGCGCCGCCTGTTCAGGATCACCGAAGCGACGTACGGCGGCATCATCGGCACGCTCCCCCGGCATCAGGTGACCGGGATCTCGACGGTCAACATCACGACGGCGGCCAGGATGGCGGCCGTCTTCGGCGGCCGGGCGGCCCGGTACCCCGAGCGGGCGGGCGTCGTCCTCGTCAAGGGGCCATTCTCGATCTCGCTCTACCTCCAGGGCTGCAAGGTCATCCCGGCCGCTTGCCCGGCACCGATCGGCAGGTGGGACTGGTTCGCGTACGCGGTGCTGCCTTCGCCGAAGACCGGGCCGAGGTCCGGACTACCGAACGTCCGGAGACTCGGCTCCGGACACGCCGGGCAACCGCTGCCGGATCTGCACTCGCTCGGCACCGTGACCGTGCAGACCTACATTCCGAGCGGGTCCCCGAAGACCCTCGCCCACCAGCTTCAGGGAGCGATCACGATCGTGTCCCAGCGGCGCTCCGGCCTCTCCCTCGCCCGGGTGCGCTGCGTCTACGCCCACGGCGGCTACACCGAGCACGCCTGCCAGGCGCTCGCCGAGTACGTGGCGTTCCTCCACAAGCCGCGCCCGAACGAGACACATCCCTCACACGGCGCGTGGACGCGTGTGAGCGGCGTCATTGGCGGTTGGCGCGGGAACCTCATCATCACCCGCGAGCGCCTGGCCGGCGCGCCCCCCGCGCTCCGCAATCGGATCGTCGCAGGCCTGGCCGCGGTTCCCACCTGGACGATCACCCGCATCCCGCCGCCGCTCCGGTGCGTCAAGCGCCCGGACCTGTGCGTGCCGCGGCCCGTCGCAGCCGACATCGACCAGGTCATCGCTGTCGCAAATCGCCATGGGATGGATGCGCACGTAATTCCGGTGAGCCAGATCCCGGCCCACTACCTGGCCGCGATCCCCCCGTCCATCGCTGCCACCGGGGCCGCGACGAACGCGGGCCTGCCCTCGGTCGCGAGACGCGGATACGTCTTCTCGATGACGTTCGACCATCCCCTGCCGTTCAACCCGACATACGAGCGCTTCCGCCGGTTGCTCGGCAAGGATTGGGGCGTCTTCCCGGACGTCAACGTCCTCACTCTGTACCACCCGTTCACACCGGAGCGCGGGATGCACTACCGCCACAACATCACGGCCTTCTCGCTCCTCCGCGACCTCGACCGCCTCACCGAGACGCCCTAGGGCCGCCGGAAGCCCGGCTCATGGAGCTGGCAGCTCCTCCATGAGCCGGGCGTCTCCAGCCTCAGACCCCGGCCATCGTGACCTGGGTGAGCCGGATGTGGTTCCCCGACGGATCGCGGAACGCCGAGTCGATCCCGTAGGGCCGCTCCTCGGGCTCCTCCGAGAACTCGAGGCCGCGGGCCTTCAGCTGCTCGTACGACGCCTGGATGTCGTCGGTCTCGAGGAAGATCGTGCCGGCGAAGCCCTTGGCCATCAGGGTCCGAACCTGGTCGGCGGTCTCGGTGTCCATCACCGGCGGGCCTGGGATCGCCATGAGCACGATCGCGATGTCGGGCTGTCCGGCCGGCCCGACCGTGAGCCAGCGGAAGTTGCCCATCTCGGCCATCGTGACGTCGGAGCGCACCTCCATGCCGAGCTTCTCGGTGTAGAAGGCGAGCGCCTCGTCCTGGTCGTTCACCCACACCTGCGCAGTGCTGATCTTGTACATCGTGCCCCTCCTTGGGTCAGTCGGAACCGTCGGGAAGCACGCTAACCGCGAGGCCCACCGCTGTCTTCTCGAAACGTGCGGCGTTGCGGGCGCCCGTAGACCCGAAGGACGCAGGCCGGGATCACGGCATGGCTCGAGGCCGGCGGATGGGCGGCTCGGTAGGCGGTCGGAGAGGCTCCGAACGTGCGCGTGAAGCTGGTCGTGAAGGAGCCGACGCTGCGGAGCCCGACCGAGAAGCAGATCTCCGCGACCGAGCGATCGGTCCCGCGCAGGAGCGCCGCCGCGCGCTCCAGGCGGCGCGTGAGCAGGTACGAATGAGGCGGCTCGCCGAACGCGCGCCGGAACTCACGGCTGAAGTGGGCGCGCGAGAGGCCGGCGGCCTCGGCCAGGTCGTCGACGTCAAGCGGCTCGTAGTAGCGGGCATCGGCGAGATCCTTGGCACGCAGCAGATGGCGGGCGGGAGGCGCGAAGGCCACGGCTATCCCTCCTCCGCGTTCTCGGCCAGCCATGCCTTGGCCACCCGCTTCTGCGCCCGCGTCAGCCAGGCGTCGACGATGACGTCCCGCAGCTCGTCGCGGTCGAGCCGGCCCAGGTCGGGGATCCGCACGAGCACGGCCGGGTAGCCGCGGAAGTGCGGCGTCGTGAAGTAGATGCCGCGGTCGTCCGAGAGCAGGAGCTCCTTCTCCTCGAGGTCGGGCACGCGGAACATGAGGACGTCGGCGAGCCGCTCCCCGGTCTCGGCATCAACCGCATCCGGCCGCCTGCTGCGATGGAAGCAGAACATCTTGCCGTGGACGAGGTACGAGGGCCGGCCGTCGTCGGCCACGTCCTTCGTCGCCTGGGGCATCGCCAGCGCCAGCTCGTCGAGATCAGCCATCGTGGCCATGACGACAGTTTGTCAGGTGCCGGCGGCGCGGCCGCGGTTCGACGTGGCGTCGATCGTGACGGCGGCCAGGAGGACGAGAGCCGTCACCATGAACTGGGCCGGCGCGCCGTACCCCATGAGGCCCATGCCGTTGTAGATCGCCGCGATGACGATCCCGCCCAGCACGCCGTGCAGGGCCTTGCCGCGCCCGCCCATCAGGCTCGTGCCGCCGATGACAGCAGCGGCGACGGCGTAGAGGACGAGGGTGCCGCCGTCGATGGTGGTCGAGATCGAGCGCAGGCGTGAGGCGTAGACGATCCCGGCGATCCCGGCGGTGAGGCTCGTCAGCGTGAACGCCAGCGTGCGAATCGCCGACACGTTGATGCCCGCCCGGCGGGCGGCCTCGGCGTTGCCGCCGATCGCATAGATGTAGCGGCCGACCTGCATGCGGCCCAGGAGGAAGCTCCAGACTCCGAGCACGCCCAGGACGAGGAGCACAACCCACGGGACGCCCGAGATGGGCTCGATGATGCCGCGGTTCACGGTGCAGAGGGCGACGAGGCCGACGCCGCTTGCGAGCACCACGCCGATCTTGAGCAGCGTGATCGTGGGCGGCGGCGCCACGAGACCCGCCCGGCGCCGCTTGGCGTCGCGCCGCCACGCGACGAGGCTGAACAGGCCGACGATCACGAACATCACCACCCAGCTCGCCGCGTTCGACAGGTTGTTGCTCGCGATGTCGTTGATGACGGTGTCGTTGATCGCGATCGTGCCGCCGTTGCCGAGCACCTTCAAGAGGACGCCTTCCCAGAACAGGAGCCCGGCGAGCGTGACGACGAACGACGGCAGCCCGATCTGCGTGATGATCAGTCCCTGGATGAGCCCGATGCCGGCGCAGACCACCAGGGCGAGCCCGATCGCCGCCCACCAGGGCCAGCCGTGCGCCGGGCCTGCCGCGTCGGCCATGGTGACGGCGCCCATCCCGGCGACGTAACCGACCGACAGGTCGATCTCGCCGAGGAGCAGGACGAACACCTCGCCCATCCCGAGCAGCGCGAACACCGCGGCCTGGATCAGCAGGTTCACGAGGTTCTGGGCGGTCAGGAAGTGCGAGTTGAGCGACTGGAAGAGGATCGAGACGAGGATGAGCCCGCCGACCACCGGCAGGATCCCGGCCTCTCCGGCCCTGATACGGGCCATCGCGGCGCGCATGTACTCGGTCGCCGAGCCGGCGACGAGCGCCGCAGGGACTGCGAGCTCGGCCTTGCGAGCCGCGACGTCCGTCAGCTCCTCGGACGGGATCTCAGGCCCGGTCGGCTCGTCGACCTTCGACACGCCTCAGACCGCCCCGCCGCCGTCAGGCGCGGCCGTGGAGAGCCGCGGCGACGTCCCGGTTGTCATCAGCTCGACGGCGAGTTGCCGGTCGAGCTCGGAGATCGGCCGCACGGCGACCATGCGGCCGAGATAGAGGACGGCCACGCGGTCGGCGACCTCGAAGACGTCGTTCATGTTGTGCGAGATGATGAGCGCCGCGTGCCCCATGTCGGCCAGCCGGCGCACGAGATCGAGCACCATCCGGGTCTGCGCGACGCCGAGCGCCGCGGTCGGCTCGTCCATGATGACGAGCTTCGCGTTCCAGAGGACAGACTTTGCAATCGCGACCGACTGGCGCTGGCCGCCCGAGAGCGAGGCGACGGGCTGGCGGATCGACCTGACCGTCGTGACCGCCAGGCTCGCAAGCGTCTCCTGCGCGGCCGTCTCCATCTGCTCCTCGTCGAGGACGAAGTGGTTCAGGCGCTCGCGGCCCAGGAACATGTTCTCGACGATGTCCAGGTTGTTACAGAGGGCGAGGTCCTGGTAGACGGTCTCGATCCCGAGCGCCGCCGCATCGCGCGGCGAGCGCATTCGTACCGCCGTCCCCTCCCACTGGATCTCGCCGTGGTCAGGGCTGTGGATGCCCGCGATGCTCTTGACGAGCACGGATTTTCCGGCGCCGTTGTCGCCCAGGAGCGCCGTCACCTCGCCGGCGCGGATGTCGAGGTCCACGTCGATGAGCGCCTGCACGGGCCCGAAGGATTTCGAGATGCCGCGCAGGCGAAGCAGCGGCGTGCCGTTGGAGGCGACGCTCACGCCGCGCCGCCTCGCCGCGCCGCGGGCCGCACCCCAACGTCGGGGTGCGGCCCGGCATGCACGGCTAGCTGATCCCTGCCGACTGGCACGCGCTCGCCAGCTTTCCGCCGCAGAGGTCCGACGCCGTGATTGCGCCGTCCTTCACGACCGTGTCGGCCATGTTGTCGGTAGTGACCCACGTCGGCGGTGTGTAGACCGACTTGACGTCGTCGCCGGTCTTGTCGTCCTTGGTGGTTGCGTTGACGAGGGTGTCCGGCGGAGTGACCCCGGCCCGCAGATAGAGCGCGAGCGCGGCCGCCGCCTGTGTCTCGAGGTAGTACGGCTTATACACCGTCCCGCACTGGTAGCCCTTCAGGATGTTCTGAAGGCCCGACGGGGAGGCGTCCTGACCGGTGGTCGGGAACGTCTTCGCCGGGATCTTGTCCTTCTGAAGCACCGAGATGACGGCGTTCGCGTTGTCGTCGTTCGGCGTGATCACGGCGTTGATGTTCGAGTGCGCAGTGAACTGCTGCTCGAACGTCGTGGCGGCCGTGGGCGGATCCCACGTGCCGGCCGGCTCTCCGACCTTCGTGTACGTGCCGTCCGAGAAGCTCGGGGCGAGCACGCCGTTGTAGCCCTGCGCGAAGAGCTTCGCGTTGTTGTCAGTCGGGTCCCCGTCCATGACGAGGATGTTCGGGCTCTTGACGTTCCACGCCGAGAGGCAGTCGACCAAGCCCTGGCCGATCAGCTTGCCGACGTCGACGTTGTTGAAACTCACGTAGTAGCGGTCGGACGGGCCGCCGAGCACGAGCCGGTCGTAATCGATGACCTTCACGCCCTTGGAC
>JBOHBE010000436.1:0-6267 GCA_050698235.1 Gaiellales bacterium | reverse complement strand
ACTCCGGCGCAAACTCGGCGACGACTGCCCCGTAGCCACCGTTTGGGGCGTGGGCTACAAGGTCGCTGACGATGCTCCAGTCGCTTAGAGCACGACTCGCGTTTCTGTTCGCCGGCACGCTCGTGCTGGCGACCGTGATCGCTGCCGTCGTCGTCGTGAGCCTCTACAGCACGTACAACCGAGACCAGACGGTGAACCAGCTCCGAAACCAGGTCGGAGCGCTGGCCAGCTACTACCAGAAGGCGTTCAACCAGAACACCAAAGGAGGCGGTGTTCCCGTCAATGCCAACGTCTTCAGCCGGATCGGCGCCGGCCAGGTCTACTACGCCGGGCCGCCGCTCTTTCCAAAGCTGCCGCAGTCGATCCAGAACGCAGGCATCAAGATTCAGATCGGTCTGCTCAACTCCGATTCCCGTCCCACGTACCAGTTCCATCCAAAGAACGACACACGGACGTTCATCGGGGTTGGAGCGCCGATCTTTCTCAACCGCCAGCCGGTTGGCGCCGTGGTGCTCGCCCGGCCGCTGGCCGACGTCAACAACGCCTGGAAGAACGTCATCGGCCTTGTCGGTGTCGGCCTTGCTGTGGGCCTCGCGGTCGCCCTGATCCTGGCGACGTACGTGGCGCGCCGGATCACCTACCCCCTGCGCGTGATCGGGAGCGCGGCCGACAAGGTGGCGCGCGGCGATCTTGACGTGAACGTGGTCGGCAAGCGCAACGCCGATGACGAGCTCGGCCAGCTCGCCACCCGGTTCCAGGGCATGGTCGACCGCCTGCGGGAGGTCGACGAGCTCGAGCGCAACTTCCTCATGCGGGTCACGCACGAGCTGCGAACGCCGCTCACGGCCATCTCCGGCCATGTGCAGGCCGTCACCGAGGGCGTCGTCGGGCCGGGAGAGCTCGACGAGTCGCTCGAGGCCGTGAACGAGGAGGTGCGCCGGCTCGACAGGCTCGTCGGCGACCTGCTCGACCTCACCCGCCTCGAGGCGCACCAGTTCCGGGTGGTGCGCGAGGAGGTGGGCCTCGAGGCGCTGCTCGAGCAGGCGGCCGGGGCATTTCGCGAGAAGGCCCGCGCCGTCGACATCGACTTCGAGACGCCGATCGATGGCGCTCCGACGGTCATCACCGACGGTGACCGCGTCCTTCAGATCGTGAACAACCTCCTCGACAACGCCTTCCGGTGGACGCCACGCGGAGGACGGGTCGAGCTGGGCTGCGTGACCTCGAACGGGATCGCCGCGATCAAGGTGACGGACACGGGCCGGGGGATCGCACCCGCCGAGCGCGAGGCCGTCTTCCACCCGTTCTACAGCCGCCGCGGCGAGGGTGGCACCGGCCTCGGCCTCTCGATCTCGCGCGAGCTGGCCCAGGCGCTGGGTGGCCGGCTCTCGGTCGAGAGCGAGCCAGGGCACGGATCCACGTTCACGCTGTCGCTGCCGCGCAAGAAGCGCAAGGTGCTCCTGTGAGGTATCACCTCTGCGACACCGAGCAGACCGTGACCGGCATCTCGATCGAGCTCGCGATCCAGAGCGAGCCGTTCGCCGAGTCGGTGCCCTACGAGCTGACGCTGCACGCGGCCGGCGCCGCGGTCGCCCACGTGCCGGCCGCAGCGCTCACGCCCGCCGAGCTCTTCGCACTCGGCCATGCGCTCCTCGACGCAGCCGCGGACGGGTTCGGTCACTTCGTGCCGGCGGACGAGGTCTTTGGGCTCGACCTCTCGCCGCCGAGCGTGCCCCGGGCGATCGACGAGGTCTCGATTGCCGCCTGGGTCGACGCAGGGCGGGCCCGGGCGATCCCGGCCACACGAAGCGGCGTGGGCGTCCAGCTCATCGTCGACACGCGCGCCCTGGCGACCGTCGCCGAGGCAGTGTGCGACGAGGCGGCACGCGTCCTCGCGGCGTGACGGTCTTCGAGACGCCCCGCCTGACCGCCGCCGAGGTGACCGAGGACGACATCGCCGAGCTGCTCGAGGTGCATCTCTCGAATCAGGCCTATCTCGACCTCACCGAGGGCTCCGGGGGTCTGGCCGGCGCGTACGACCGGGGGATGCTCGAGCGCGACGTCATGATGTCGGCCATGACGCCCGGGCGGCACACGTGCGTCCTGCGCCTCCGCGCCGGCGGAACGTGCGTCGGCGTCCTGGACTGGATGGACGAGAATCCGAACGACGTCGCCCCCTGGGTCGGGCTCGTGATGGTGCACGCCGACCACCAGCGGAGCGGCCTTGCCGCCGAGGCGCTCCACGGGCTCGCCGAGCACGGACGCGAGCACGGATGGACGCGGCTGCGGCAGGGGGTCATCGAGGGGAACGACGCCGGGACGGCGCTCGCGCTGGCCGTCGGCATGCGCGAGGTCGAGCGCAAGGCCCACAGGATCGCCGCCGGCGAGCGCGAGCTGGCCGTCATGGAGGTCGCCCTGTGAGCAGCCCTGGCTATGCGCGAAGCGCGCTCGATGAGCTCGGCGAGGGCGTCTTTCGGAAGGTCCGCCGCGAACTCGGCATCACGGCATTCGGCGTGAACGCGATGGTGCTCCCGCCCGGCGCGCACGCCGAGATGGTTCGGAACGCGGGCGATGTCGATCTCGTGCTCCTGATCGTCGGCGGGCACGACGGCTACGCCGGTCGCGACGGCCACATGGTCGACCCGGCGGACGAGGAGCGCAGGCGGCGGTTCTCGGCGGGCGGCGACCTGCCCTCATAGGGCCGCCCGGTAGACCTCCAGGTCGGCGGCACTGAAGAGCACGAACACCAGCCGCCACTCGCCGCCCGCCTGGCCCGCCGCGGACTTCGCCGAGCCGAGAGCGATCGGGGCCGCCCGCTCGATCGGGAACCCGTAGATGCCGGTCGAGATCGCCGGGAACGACACCGAGGTGCACTCCAGGCCGGCCGCGACCTCGACCGAGCGGCGATACGCCGACGCGAGCAGATCGTCCTCGCCGTGCTCACCGTCGCGCCACACCGGCCCGACCGCGTGGATCACGTGCCGCGCGGGCAGGTTCCCGCCAGTGGTCGCCTTGGCGTCGCCCGTGCGGCAGCCGCCGAGCCGGATGCACTCCTTGAGGATCGCCGGGCCGCCCGCGCGGTGGATCGCACCGTCCACGCCGCCGCCTCCCCGCAGGCCCTCGTTCGCGGCATTCACGATCGCGTCGACCGGGATCGTGGTGATGTCGCCCTGCACGAGCCGCACGGAGACGCCCATGCCGCGAGAATATCCCCATGCCGTTCGTCGAGCGCGACGGAGCGCGCATCCACGACCGCGAGGAGGGCACCGGGTTCCCAGTCGTCCTCCACACCGGCGGCGCCGGTGACGGTGCGATGTGGGACGGCGCCGGGTACACCGAGCGCCTCGCCGAATTCCGCCTCATCCTGCTCGACCACCGCGGCCGCGGCCGCAGCAGCCGCGTCGCGGGCATCGACGGACATGTCCCGGCCGAGTACGTGCGCGATGTCGTCGCGACAGCCGACGCCGTCGGAGCCCGGGTGTTCGGGTTCGTCGGCTACTCCATGGGCGCGGCGGTCGGCTACCGGCTCGCCGCCGCGCACGGCGACCGTGTCGCCGCCCTGGTCTCGATCGGCGGTGTCGCGGATGACCCCGGCGAGGTCGACGACCCGACCGAGCTGATCGATCTCCTCGAGAAGGGCGGCGCGCCGGCGCTCTCATGCGCCATCGAGGCCGAGGAGGGGAACCTCCCCGAGTGGCTGCGCCAGAACTTCGACGAGACGGACGCCGCCCAGTTCATCCTGTCGCTCCGGGCCTGGGCACAGGCCGGCCACTCGACGTGGGACGACCTCGGGCGAATCCGATGCCCGACCGCGCTGGTCGCCGGCTCGGGAGAGGCTCCGCCGGGATCGCTCGAGCGGATGGGAGCCGCGATCCCGGGAGGCGCGGCGACGGCACGGATCGAAGGCCGGGGGCACGTGGGCGCCTTCCTCGATTCGGAGGCCGTCATGCGAGCCGCGCTCCCCGTCCTCATCGCGGGCCGCGAGAAGCCCCCTCGGTAGACTTCCGCCCATGAAGCGCTACCACGTGACGACGTTCGGCTGCCAGATGAACGTGCACGACTCAGAGCGCATCAAGGGCCTGCTCGAGTCGCTGGGGCTGGGGGAGGCGGGCTCGGCCGACGACGCCGACTTCCTGGTCTTCAACACCTGCACGATCCGCGAGAAGGCCGACGATCGCCTCGTCGCGCACCTGATGGACGCGCGCGCCGCCAAGCGCCGCGACCCCGACAAGGTGATCGTCGTCGGCGGCTGCTGGTCGGAGTCGATGAAGGACGAGCTCTTCGACCAGTTTCCCTTCGTCGACCTGGCGTTCGGCCCCGGCAACATCCACCGCCTGGGCGACTACATCCAGGCCGGCGGAGAGGTGCCGCGGGGCCACTTCTCGACGTTCGACACGTTCTCGGGCGAGCTGCCGCTGAAGCGCGACCGCGCGTTCCAGGCATGGATGCAGATCTCGACCGGGTGCAACTGCAACTGCTCGTACTGCATCGTGCCGTCGGTGCGCGGGCGCGAGCACAGCCGCCATCCTGACGACATCGTGCGGGAGGCCGGCCTGCTCGCAGGTGACGGCGTCCGCGAGCTCACGCTCCTGGGCCAGAACGTCAACTCGTACGGCCGCGACCTGCGGCCGTCGGTCGAGACCAGCTTCGCGACCCTCCTGCGATCGCTCGACTCGGTGGACGGCATCGACCGCATCCGGTTCACGAGCCCGCATCCCAAGGACATGCGCGCCGACGTGATCGAGGCCATGGCCGAGTGCGACGCGGTGTGCGAGCAGCTCCACCTGCCGGTCCAGTCCGGCTCGACGCGCATCCTGAAGGCGATGCGGCGCACCTACTCGCGCGAGCGCTACCTCGGGCTGGTCGAGCGCATCCGCGAGGCGATGCCCGACATCGCGCTCACGACCGACATCATCGTCGGGTTCCCGGGCGAGACCGAGGCCGACTTCGCCGACACCCTCTCGCTGGTCGACATCGTCGGATACGACCATGCGTTCACGTTCGTCTACTCGGCCCGGCGGGGCACCGAGGCCGCCCGCATGCCCGACCAGGTGCCTGAGGATGTCCGCCGCGAGCGGATCGAGCGGCTGGTGGACCGCATCCAGCACCACGCGGCCGCTCGGAACTCACAGCTCGTCGGCACAACCCAGCAGGTGCTCGTCGAAGGGCCGAGCCGGACCGACCCTGCGATCCTGCGCGGACGGACGCGGGGCGGGAAGGCCCTCAACTTCACGGGCACGGCAGCGGCGGGCTCGCTCGCCGACGTCACTGTCACCGGGTCGACCTCGCAGACGCTCTCGGGCCGCCAGGCCGCGCCCGTCGCCGCCTAGACCCGATGGCGGTCATCGCGATCTTCGGGCCCACCGCCTCGGGCAAGAGCGCCGTCGCGCTCGAGCTGGCCGACATGGTCGGCGGTGAGATCGTCTCGTGCGACGCGATGCAGCTCTACCGCGGGCTCCCGATCCTGACCAACCAGCCGTCCGGCGCCGACCGCGAGCGCGTCGCGCACCATCTGGTCGCCGTGTGGGAGCCGAGCCACGAGGGCTCCGTCGCGGAGTATGCAGATCTGGCCCACCAGGCGATCGACAAGATCCTCGACCGCGGCAGCATCCCCATCGTGTGCGGCGGGAGCGGGCTCTACATGCGGGCGGCCCTCGCCGACATGCCGCTCCCTCCCCAGGCGCCGGGCGGCGTCCGTGACGCCGCAGAGCGCCTGTACGACGAGCGTGGGGCGGCCGGGGCGCACGCCACGCTCGCGGCAGTCGACGCGCCGGCAGCCGCCGCGGTGCATCCGAACGACCGGCGCCGCGTCGTGCGCGCGCTGGAGCTGGCGGAGTCGGGGTATTCGCTGGCGGCATCCGAGAGCGTCCTCTGGTCGGCGGAGACGCGCCACCCGGCCGTCACGGCGGGCCTGACCCTCCCGCCGGACTTGACGGCGCAGCGGATCGCCGAGCGGACCGCGGCGATGTTCGCGGCGGGCGTGGTCGACGAGGTTCGTCTTGCTCGATCGGCGTGCACCTTCTCGACCACGGCAGAGCGCATCCACGGCCTCCAGGACGTCACGGCGCTGCTTGCCGGAGAGATCGACCGTGAGGAGGCGTCGCGACGCGTGGAAACGCGCACGCGCCGCTACGCCAAGCGGCAGCGCACCTGGATGCGACGGCTGGCCGCCGTCCACCCCGTCGAGGCGGCGCGTGACCCGCGTGCCGTGGCCGCCGACATCGCGGGATTGACATGAGCCGGCCCGCCGAGCACGACGCGGTCCGC
>JBOHBE010000435.1:0-3228 GCA_050698235.1 Gaiellales bacterium | reverse complement strand
TGGCGCTCGTCGACGACAACCGCGATGTGCTCGGGGCGGCGCTCGTCGCGAACGGCTTCGACCGAAATGACTCCGACCAGGCAGCGCTCGACAAGGCTGCGAGCTGGCTCGAGTCGCTCGACCCGGTCCGGTCAACGCACAGCACCCCGCGCAGCCGCTAATCGACGGTCAGGCGACGATCGCGGTCATGTACAACGGCGACGCCGCGCAGGCGATGCGCGAGAACAAGAACATCCGCTACGTCCTCCCGGAGGACGGCAGCATCTGGTTCGACAACCTGGCGATCCCGAAGGACGCGCCGCACCGTGACGCTGCGCTGGCCTTCATGGACTACGTGCTCGACGCGCACGTCGGTGCCCGGATCACGCGGTTCTTCGGCTACTCGACGCCGAACCAGGCGGCGCTCGACGTGCTCTCGAAGCAGGATCCCACGATCGCCGACAACCCGGCCACCAATCCACCGCGCGACGCCCTTCTCGGCCTCCTTCTGACGACGGATGTCGGTCCGGCGGGCACGCAGCGGTTCCTCGACACATGGAAGGCGGTCTCCGGTGAGTGAAGCCGTCCCGCTGATCACACCGACTGACGTGATGGTCTCGGTCGTTCGCCGTCAGCTGCGCCTCGTGCCGCTGGTCGGCCTGATGTTCTTCACCGTGTCGGGCGGGGCGTACGGCCTCGAGGACATGATCAGCCTGTCGGGCCCCGGTATGGCGATCCTGCTCTTGATCGTGACGCCCATCATCTGGAGCGTGCCGGCGGCCCTGATGGTGGCCGAGCTCGGCACCGCCATCCCGATCGAGGGCGGCTTCTACCAGTGGGTGAAGGCGGGGCTGGGGCGCTTCTGGGGATACCAGGAGGGGTTCTGGTCGTGGACGACGACGTGGGTCGACATGGCGATCTACCCCGTGCTCTTCGCCGACTACCTCTCCGAGACCTACGTGCCCAAGGCGGCGGCGGGCGACACCGTCTTCCTCGACCTGGGCTTCGTCCAGTTCGACCTCCACTGGGTCGTAGCGATCGCCGTCATCTGGATCTTCACCTACGTGAACATCCGCGGCGCCGCGATCGTCGGCGACTCCTCGCTGGTGTTCATGTTCATCATCCTCGTCCCGTTCGTCATCATGGTGCTGATCGGGATCCCGAAGCTCTTCATCGATGACATCAACCCCGTGCAGCCCTTCCTGGCGGACGGCAAGACGGCGGCGGGCGCGTTCGGCGCGGGCCTGTGGATCTGCATGTGGAACTACCTCGGCTGGGATGGCCTCTCGACGATCGCGGGCGAGGTCGACAACCCGCGGCGCACGTTCCCGCTCGCGCTGGTGATCTCGATCCCGCTCATCACCCTCTGCTACGTGCTGCCCGTGCTCGCCGGGATGGCGGGAGGCACCGACTGGCAGGCGTGGACGGCGGGCTACTTCCCGGTCGTCGCGGGCAACCTGGCAGGTAACTGGCTCCAGGTGCTGATGACGTTCGGCGGGCTCATCTCGGCGATCGGCCTGTTCTCGGCGCTCCTGCTCTCGGTCTCGCGCATCCCGTACGTGGTCGCGCGCGACGGGTGGCTCCCGCCGGTCATGACGCGCGAGCACCACCGCTACGGGACGCCGTGGGTTGCGATCGTCGTCTGCTCGGCGATCTACTCGATCTTCACGCTCGGGCCGTTCCAGTCGCTCGTGGTGGTGGACGTGTTCGTCTACTCGCTGGCCCTCCTGCTCGAGTTCGCCGCGCTGATCGCGCTCCGGATCAAGCGGCCAGACATGAACCGGCCGTTCAAGATCCCGGGTGGGTGGCCGGTCATCGTCCTCATCACGGTCCTCCCGACGCTGATCGTGATGTTCGCGACCTGGCAGAACGTGCAGGACTCCGGCATCAGCTCGATGTACCTGTCGGTCGGGGCGGCGCTGCTCGGGCCGATCTCCTACCCATTCGCAAAGCGGTTCATCAAGCGCGACAAGCCGACCGAGCCGGTCGTGGTGGATGACATCGTGATCTGGAGCGACACATGAGCAACGACCCCTTCGAGACCGCCGCGGTCTCACACGTCCTCTTCGGCACCGACGGCTCTGAGGAGGCGGAGCGAGCACAGCGCTGGGCGATGGGGATCGCCAAGTTCTGGGACGCCAAGGCGACCGTCGTTTGCGCCTTCGACTCGCCGCGGTCGTTCCGAAAGCGCGGCAGCCTGGTGCTTCCCGAGGTGCGCGACGAGATGGAGGCCGAGGCGCGCGAGATCGCCGCGGAGGCGGCGGCCGAGCTCAAGGCCAACGGCGTCGACGCGGATGGAGTCGCCTACGAGGGGTCGGCCGTCGACGCCATCCTGCACTTCGCGGAGGAGCGCAAGTCGAATGTGGTCGTGATCGGCGGCGGCGGCCGCGAGGGGCCGCGCGACTACCTGGTCGGCTCGACGGTCGAGCGCATCGTGCGGCACTCGCCGGTGCCGGTGCTCGTCATCAAGTAGGAGCTTCGAGGTCGACCCGGGCGTCGGCCTGGGCGATCACGACGGGGTCGTGGGTGGCGACGATCACCGTCGCGCCGTGGAGCCTCGCCGCGTCGGCCAGGAGCCTCCCGACGACGGCGGCGTTCACCTGATCGAGGCGTGACGTCGGCTCGTCGACGAGCACGAGGCCTGGCGCGCCCGCGAGCGCGCGGGCGATGGCGACGCGCTGTCGCTCGCCGGCCGAGAGCCGTTCGACGCGCTGGTCGATGCGGTGCTCCAGTCCGAGCCGCATGAGCCATTCGCGGGGGTCGCCGTCACGTCCCCTGACGGCCAGGGCGAGCTCGACGTTCTCGGCGGCCGACAGGTGGCCGACCAGGCCGGCGTCCTGCGCCACGAGGCCGACGTGGCGGCGCCGGAACGCCGCCAGCTCGGTCGCGTCGAGGCTCGAGACCATCTCGCCGGCGACGGTGACCAATCCCGCGCTGGGCCGGACGAGACCGGCCAGCACGCGAAGGAGCGTGCTCTTCCCCGAGCCCGACCGTCCGGTGACAGCCGTCATCCGCCCGGCCGCGAACTGGGCAGTGCGGCTGTCGAGCACGGTCCGCTCCCGGCGGCCGCGTCCGTAGCGGACGACGACCTCCCGTAGCTCGGCCGCCACGCCCGAGACGGCGACGTGCGCGCCCGGCTCGCCCGCGTCCGCGGCGATCTCCTCGCCGGGCTCGCCGGCGGGCACGAGCAGGACGCCGCCATCGTGCGGCTCCGCCCGGGCCAGGCGGCCGATGCCGGCGTCGCGGAGG
>JBOHBE010000434.1:0-7593 GCA_050698235.1 Gaiellales bacterium | reverse complement strand
CGACCGCAACGAGCGTGATGTCGGGCAGGTGCGTGCCGCCGGTGTACGGGTCGTTGATCGCCCACACCTCGCCGCGACGCGCTCCGGCGGCCAGCACAGCTCGAATGGCGTCGGGCATCGCGCCCAGGTGGACGGGGAGGTGCTCGGCCTGGGCGATCATCCGCCCCCCGGGATCGAAGACGGCCGTCGAGCAGTCGCGCCGCTCCTTGATGTTGGCCGAATGGGCCGAGCGGACGAGCGCAGCGCCCATCTCCTCGGCCACGCCGCGGAGTGCGGCAGCCAGCACCTGAAGGCCGGCCGGGTCGATCATCGCGCCATCCTCCAGGAGCCGTCCGGACGCCGCCGCGCCGTCCACCCCTCGCCGACCCACATCGTCGCGCCGCCGAGCGGCACCGACGCCGGGCCGCAGACGGGCGCCGTGCGCGGCACGCGGGGCAGATCGAGCTCCGGGCCGGCCGCCACACTCGACGCGCGGACGCTCACGACCTCGATCTCGCCGTCTGGGTCGTCGAACCCGAACCGCTCGCGGTGACGGGCGTGGAACCGCTGCGCGAGGCTCGCGCGTGGCGCGACCGGCACGGTCAGCTCGTGGGCCTGGCCGCGGTAGCGAAGCTCGCACTCCGCCTCCCCCCGCAACCGCCCCGGCCGCCAGTCGTCGAGCGGTTGCATCACGCTCTCGACGACGTCCGTGCGCCGATCTCCCACCGCGATCCCGAGCGCCGAGAGCACGCCGCCGGCCGCGGGCACGGTGACCCGCCGCATCCCGAGCAGGTCGGCGACGTCGCAGGCGTGCAGCGGCCCGGCACCGCCAAACGCGACCAGCTCGAGGCCGCGCGGGTCGTGCCCCTGCTCAACGCTGACGACCCGGATGGCGCGCACCATCTCCTCGTTCGCGACGGCGATCACCCCCTCGGCGGCCGCACGCAGCGACCGGAAGGGCGCCCCGATCCGGCGGAGCGCCGTGCGCGCGGCCACCGCATCGAGGCGCAGCCCGCCCGCGATCGGCGCCGCCGGGCTGAGCCGCCCGAGGAAGACGTTCGCGTCGGTCACAGTCGGCAGGCGTCCGCCGCGCCCGTAGGCCGCCGGCCCGGGATCGGCCCCAGCGCTCTGCGGCCCAACCCGCAGCGCGCCGCCCTCGTCGAGCCACGCGATCGACCCGCCGCCGGCGCCGACGGTGTGGATGTCGACGTGCGGCACACGCACGGGGAGACCGGCGACAATCCGGTGCGACGAGCGCCCCGCCTCGCCGTCGCGGATGAGGCAGACGTCGGTCGACGTGCCGCCCATGTCGAAGCTCACGGCCTCGCGGGCGCCGAGCGCCGTGACCGCCGCGACGCCGCCGGCCGGCCCCGAGAGCAGGAGCCGCACCGGGTGCGCCGTCGCCTCCGCGAGTGCGCACACGCCGCCGCTCGACTGCATCACGTCCGGCTCGGGCAGGCCGCGCTCCTCGGCCGACCGCCCGAGGCGCTCCAGGTAACCGCCCGCGACCGGTCCGAGGTACGCGTCGGCGACCGCCGTCGACGCCCGCTCGTACTCGCGGAACTCGGGCGCGACGTCGACCGACGCGACGATGTGGACGCCGGGAAGCGCACGCCGCAGGCGGCGGGCCACCTCGCGCTCGTGCCGTGGGTGGGCATAGGAGTGGAGCAGGCACACCGCCACGGCCTTGACGCCGGCCCTGCGAAGGCGGCGAGCCGCCGTCTCGACCGACTTCGGGTCGAGTCGCCGGAGGACGCCGTCCGAACCGGTACGCTCGTCGACCTCCGCGGTCACCGATGCGAGCGGCTCCGGCGGCGCGACCTCGAGCCGGTAGAGGTGCGGCCGCGTTTGGCGGGCGAGTGTCAGAAGATCGCCGAAGCCGGCGGTTGCGACCAGGGCGGTGCGCACGCCCCGCCGTTCGAGGAGGGCGTTCGTGGCCACCGTCGTCCCGTGACCGAGCCGTACAACGTCGCCGGCCTCGAGCCCCGCCTCCGCGAGCGCGAGCGCGACCCCCTCCACGACGCCGCGCGACTGGTCGTCAGTCGTGGTCGGCACCTTGGCGGTCGTGAGCCGGCCACCGGCGATCAGCGCGACGTCGGTGAACGTGCCGCCCACGTCCACTCCGACGATCGCACGCATCGCGCAAGAATATGCTGCCGCCGTGACCGTTCACCGCCACCTGTCCACCGAGGCCACCCCGGGCGACCGTGGCCGGGCGCTCGGCCTGGCTCAACGCGACAGGATCGGCCTCGTCACCGATGTCTATGCGCGGCTCTTCGCCCTGAACGGCCTCGGCGCCGCCGACATCGCCCGCTTCGGGGGGCAGGCACTCGACAGGATCGCCGCGTACTCACCCGAGCTGGGGACCGAGATCGAGGGCATCGCCGCGGGCTCGGGCCTCCCCGTCGAGACGATCGCGGCGCTGAACGCGCGCACCGAGCTGCTGGCGGCGACGGCCGGCGAGTGCTCGACCATCGCCTGCCTCGGCGCGATGACCGCGTCGGGCTCGGCGCTCGGGATCCAGACGTGGGACTGGCACAACGAACTGGCCGACGGGTGGATGGTGTGGACGATCGAGCACCCCGACGGCCGCCGCGTCGAGACGCTGACCGAAGCCGGGATCGTCGGCAAGATCGGCATCAACGACCGCGGGGTCGCGATCCTGCTCAACATCCTCGGCCACCGTGACGACGGCCCGCCGGTCGGCGTCCCGATCCACGTCCTCTGCCGCAGCGTGCTCGACCAGGCCGACGGGGCCGTCGCGGCGCTCGAGCTCATCGCCGCCGCCGACGTCTCGGCCTCGAGCGCCGTCACCGTCGTGACCGACGAGGACGGCGGGACGGTCTGCACGGTCGAGGTCTCGCCCGCCGGCCCGGGCTTCGTCACGCCCGACGACCGCGGCGTCCTCGTCCACACGAACCACTTCCTCGAGCATCCGGGACGCGACGGCGACACCGCCGTCCGCGATGCGCCCGGCACGATCCTGCGGCTCGACTTGGCGAAGCGGCGGATGGCCGAGATGCGCCCCGGAGAGGTGACGCCGGCCGCCGTCCTCGCGGCGATGGCATCACACCGCGGCGGAGCGAGCGCGATGTGCTGCCATCCAGAGCCCGGCGCCGCGCTCGGCGACCGGTGGACGACGCTCGCAACGGTGGTCGTCGAGCCCGCGCTGCGCGAGCTCGTCGTCTACCGCGGCGGGCCGTGTCAGATCGAGGCGGCCTCGACGACCGCCGCCGCCGCCAGGCAGTAGCTCTCCTGCCAGGGGAGCGAGGCCAGCTGGAGGCCAACCGGCATGTCCGCGTCGTCGCGGCCCGAGGGCACGCTGATCGCCGGCCAGCCGAGGATGTTGAAGATCTGCGTCAGGCCGCACATGGCGAACGTGACATCGAACGCCTCCTCGCCCGCGAACGGCACCTGGGTGACGCCGATGTGAGGCGGGGTGAAGGCCTGCGACGGCGTCGCGACGAGATCGACCCCTGCCGACACCAGCGCCTCGTGCATCCGGGCGCGGTACTCGAGCCGGTTCTGTGAGGTGATTGCCGAGTCGACCGCGAGCATCGGCTCGGCGGCCGTAAGGTCACGCCGCACGTCCGGCCCGAAGTCGTCCCGCCGCTCGGGCCAGAACTCCCAGATGGTCGCCGCCTCCTCGGGCGTGAACGGGTCGGCGATTCCGAGCTTGGTCGGCCACTGCATGTCGACCTCGACGATCCGAGCGCCCGCATCGCGGAGCGCGTCGATGCCCCGGCGGGCCGATGCGGCGATGTCGGGGGCGGTGTGCTCGAAGAAGTAGCGCTCGGCCACGCCGACCGTCAGCCCTGCGACACCTCGGGACACAGCCTCCGTCCAGCGCTCGACGGGCACCGGTGTCGTGCGCGGATCGCGCGGCGACTCGCCCGCCAGCACCTCGAGCTGGAGCGCGCACTCGGCAACCGTCCTCGCCATGGGCCCGCAGTGGTCGAGGGTCGGGCAGAGCATCCGGATCCCTGCCAGGCTGACGCGTCCGAATGTCGGCTTCAGGCCGACGATGCCGCAGCACGACGCGGGGCAGCGGATCGACCCGCCCGTGTCGGTCCCGGGCGCCGCCGCGACCAGGCCCGACGCCAGCGCCGCGCCCGATCCTCCGCTCGAGCCGCCGGGCACGCGGGTCGGGTCATGCGGGTTCTTGCACGAGCCGAAGTGCGGGTTCTGGTTGGTCGTCCCCCACGCCAGCTCGTGGGTGGCGAGCTTGGCGACGGTCACCGCACCGGCCGCGGCGAACCGGGCCACGACGTCGGCGTCGCGGTCGGGGATGTGGTCGCGGAACAGCGAGCTCCCATAGGTGGTCGTGATGCCGCCGGTGTCGATCAGATCCTTCCAGCCGACGGGAACGCCCGCCAGCGGCCCGGGGTCGCGGCCCTCGGCGAGCGCACGGTCGACCGCGGCCGCCTCGCCGCGGGCCCGCTCCTCGGTTATGCGCCAGACGGCTCCGAGCTCGTCGGCGGCGAGCTTCTCGAGATGCTCGTCGAGCACCTCGACCGCCGTCCGCTCGCGCCCACGGACCTGCTCGGCGATGACGAGGCTCACGCCGGCGCCAGCCGGGACGCGCGGAACCGGTCGGCCTCGGGCGGCAGCGGCCGCCCCTGCGCCAGGTCGGCGATCAGCCTCCCGAGCAGGGGGCCGAACTTGAACGCGTGCCCGCTACAGCCGCCGCAGAGGATCACGCCGTCGATCCTATCGAGGACGAAGTCACCGTCGGGCGACATGGTGTAGAGGCAGGATTCCGAGCGCAGGGGACGCGGGTCGAGCCCGGGGAACATCCGCTTCACGTGCTCGGCGAGCCGGTCGGAGAGACGCTCGTCGACCGGGCGGTCGGAGCGGTCGGCATCCCACGGGTCGGGCCGGGCGGCGTCCTCGCCGATCTTGTAGCCCTCGCCGGGCGCGATCAGGCCGTAGTGCAGGCGCCGATCGGGCGCGCCGTGGTCGATCACGCTCGGGCGGTCGTCAGGTGCCCCGGCGAAGTACGTGACCTGCTCGATCCGCGGCTGGAGCGGCAGGCCGAACATCGGCCCGAGCCACGAACCGGGGCACGCCACGATGACGTCGGCCTCGAGCTCGCGCGGGTCGTCGACCAGCACGCCCTCGCGGACGTCGAGGCCCGAGGACAGGGCCGTCAGCGCGTCGTCGGCCATGATCGCGCCCGCCTCGGCGTCCCACAGCGCCCGCTCCGGGAAGCGCGCCTCGGGGAAGCGCCGCTCGGCCTCGGCCGGCTCGAGCCACTCGTACGTCTCGCCGACCTCGTCCATCGCGGCCGCGTGCAGCTCGACGCCCTGGCCGTACTCCAGGAGCCCTGTCTGCCGCAGCGGCGACGGGTCGAGGCGGCGCCACTCCTCGATGGCGCGCAGCGAGAGGCGCAGGTAGTCGACCTCCCGGTAGCTGCGCCGGAAGATCCGCGAGCGGCCGTGCGACGACCCGAGCGGCGAGCCGGCCCGGTCGCGCTCGTAGACCGTCACCTGGAACCCGTCCTGGACGAGCGCGCGCGCGGCGCTCAGGCCGATGACCCCCGCCCCGACGACGGCTGCGCGGTCAGGCAGCCGGCGCCACCATTCGGCCCAACTCGCCCGTCTGGGCCAGCTCGGTCACGATGTCGCAGCCGCCCACGAGCTCGCCGTCCACGAAGAGCTGCGGGATGGTCGGCCAACCGGAGTGGACCGAGAGCTGCTCGCGGATGCGCGGGTCGGGCAGGATGTCGATGGCCGCGAACTCGGCACCGGCGGTGTGCAGGGCCTGGACAGTGCGGGCCGAGAACCCGCAGCGCGGGAAGTCCGGCGTGCCCTTCATGAAGAGCATCACGTGGTTTTGCGAGATCGCCTTCTGGATCTCCTCGCGAATCTGGTCGTCTGTGACGATCATGGCGCCTCCGTCTTGATCTGAAGTGCATGGATCGTGCCGTCATCGAGCAGGTGCTGGACGGGCGCGTAGACCAGCTTGTGCTGGTCGATCAGCGACAGCCCGGAGAACCGGTCGGAGCGGATCCGGGTGGAGAGGTGGTCGTCGCCCGAGAAAGGCCACACCTCCACCTCGCCGCCGGGGAACGCGTCCTCGAGGAGCCCTCGCACCTGGTCGGTCACTTGCACGCTCAAAGATTAGCGTCGTGTGTGTGCGGGCCTTCCGGGGCCCGCCCGTTCACGTAGTCTTCATGAGACCCAACCCAGGCCCGAAGGAGGGCCGACATGTACTTCTACATCCTGTTCGCAGTTCCGCCGCTCGTCCTCGGGCTCCTCGCGCAGGCATGGGTGAAGCGCGCATTCGCCGAGGGCTCCAAGGTGAAGGCGGCGTCCGGGCTCACCGGCGCGCAGGTCAGCCGGCAGATGCTCGACTCCGGCGGACTCCAGAACGTGACCGTCGAGGGGATCGCCGGCCAGCTCTCCGACCACTACGACCCGCGCGACAACACGATGCGGCTCTCGGAGCCCGTTGGCAACTCCGACTCGGTGGCGGCGGTGGCAGTCGCGGCCCACGAGACAGGGCACGCGTTCCAGCATGCCCACGGCGAGGCCGGCTTCAGGCTGCGCGGCTCGCTCGTGCCGGCCGCCGGGTTCGCGTCGCAGGCGTGGTTCCCGATCTTCCTGCTCGGGATCTTCATGCAGGCGACGGGGCTCGCGCTGCTCGGCGTGGCGCTCTTCGCGGCCATCGTCCTGTTCCAGCTCGTGACGCTGCCGGTCGAGTTCGGCGCCAGTAAGAAGGCGATGGCGATGCTCTCCACCCAGGGCATCATCAGCCAGGCGCAGGTGCCGGTTGCCCGCAAGGTCCTGACCGCGGCCGCCCTGACCTACGTGGTCGGCGCCCTGGTCGCGATCTGGCAGCTCGCGCTGCTCTTCCTTCAGTCCCGACGCTAGACTCGCGGCCGATGCCGCTTCCGCTCTCGCCCCCGGTCCTGCCGCAGCTCGCGCGGCCGGGGGCGGAGCTACCCGAGGGCGACGGATGGCTCTACGAGCCGAAGTGGGACGGGTTCCGGGCCATCGCCTTCGTCGACGGTGACGACGTCCACGTCCAGTCGCGAAACGGCAAGGCACTGGGGCGCTACTTCCCCGAGCTTCGCTTCCCCGAGGGCCGCTACGTCCTCGACGGGGAGCTCGTCATCCGCACGCCGGAGGGCGGCGAAGACTTCGAGGCGCTCCAGGAGCGCATCCATCCGGCGGCGTCGCGCGTGGCGATGCTGGCCGAGAAGACGCCCGCCACCTTCGTCGCGTTCGACATCCTTGCCCTCGATGACGAGTCGCTCCTCGGGCGACCGTTCTCGGAGCGGCGGCAGGTGCTCGAGCAGCACGTCTCGGACCCGGTTGAGCTGACGCCGGCGACCGACTCGCCCGACGAGGCCCAGAAGTGGCTGCACGGCGCCGAGGGCGTCGTCGCCAAGCAGACCGGCGCGCCGTACCTGCCCGGCGAGCGCAAGGGCATGGTCAAGGTGCGGCGCACGCGCACGATCGACTGCGTCGTCATGGGCTGGCGGCCCGGAAAGGCCGAGGGCACGGTCGGCTCGCTGATCCTGGCGCTCTACGACGGCGACCAGCTGCGGCCGGTCGGCCACACGTCCGGCTTCACCGCGGCCAGGGCGCGCGAGCTGGTCGGCGTCGT
>JBOHBE010000433.1:0-3599 GCA_050698235.1 Gaiellales bacterium | reverse complement strand
GAGCGTTACAGGTTCCGGCGAGTGTAGCGCACCCGAAAGCCCGCAAATTCCGGGAGGCGTATCGCTGGATTGGCTGCCTAGCCGATGTCGATCTGGAGGTCGTCCAGCGTGCCGTGGAAGAAGTCGGTCTCGTCCCAGCCGATCGTGAGCTCCTTGCCGGCCTTCACGGTGCCGACGTTCCCGGGCCGCATCGGGTAGGTGACCCCGTCGACCGTCAGCGTCACGCCGGCCGATGTCTTCTTGCAGACCACGTGGTGCCACAGGCCGTCGGTGAGCACCGGGCCGTCCTGGAAGTCGATCTTGCTCTTGGAGCCGGTGAACGCGCAGCGCGCCTGCTCCTTCTTCTTCTGCTTGTAGATCTCGATCTTGTAGCCGCCCTTCTTCACCATGTCCCAGTCGAAGTCGCCGTTGCCGGCGTGGAAGCTCGAGCGGAAGTAGAGGGAGAGGGTGATGTCCGCCGCGCCCGGGACCAGGCTGTTCGAGGCGGGCACGGTGATCTGCGACGTCGATCCGTCGAACCCATAGGCGTAATCACCGAGGCCTCCGGTGAACCCAGGGAGGCCGAGCGTGACGTTCTTGGAGGTGCCGTTGTTGCCGAAGCCAGACGAGTCGGCCACGGTCGTTCCGCTGGTCTCGTCAAAGGTCCAGTGGGCGACCGTCGTCGCGGACGCGGCGGCGGGGAACGCCGCAGCCAGAACAAGCCCAACCAGCACAGGTACAGCACGTCTCATGAGATCCCCCTCGGCAGCTTGAACTGACCCACCCTTCGGAGTTGATGGTACCGCGTTCCCAGAATGTGTCAAGCCGTGCCTAGCGGACGGCCGTACTTGCATGACCCCCAGCGTGTCGCGAGGCCGCGGCGAAGGTACGAATCAGCACCGCTGGCGCTGATGTCGGTCCTTCCGGCCTTGACCCCGCCGTCTATCCAGGTCGCGCGCGACGGGCGACGAACACGTACTCGTTGCTCTCGTCCATGAACGGCTCGCCCGCGAAGCCGCCATGGAGCGCCTCGACCTCGAGGCCCGCGACGTCGACGAGGCCGAGCCATTCGTTCTTCGTCGCCCACCAGAGCGAGCTCGTCGAGCCGTCGTCGAGTGCGATGTCGATCCGGTTCTCGCCGACGGCATACCGCACCGTGTGAGGCACGGGCTCGTCGTCGTGCCTGCCGTCGGCCTCGGCGGCGAACCGGTGGTTGAACGCGAACGCATTCCAGGCGAACCGGCCGTCGGGCAGGAGCGATGCGGCGACGCGCTCGAACGTGCGGCGGCGGTCGGCCCACGTCGGCACGTGAAGGAGCGCGCGGAACGGGCAGTAGATGAGCCCCGCCGGCTCGGCGAGCGCGAGGTCGCGCATGTCGCCCTCGCGCAGATCGAGCTCGACCCCCGCCTCGGCGGCGCGATCCCGCGCCTGATCGAGCATCGCTGGCGAGGTGTCGATCCCGATCACCCTGCGGCCCGTCGCCTGCGCGACCGGGATCGCGACGCGGCCGCTTCCGACGGCGAGCTCGACGAGTGGGCCGTCCGCCGTCCTGGCCAGCTCGACATAGAACGCGACGTCGGCCGTCATGTGCGCCGCCCACTCGTCGTAGCGGTGCGAGAAGCCCTCGTCCCAGCTCGTAGGTCGCTCCCCGGTCAGGAGGCGGTTGTGTCCTCCCCGCGCATGTCGTCGACCTCGGCCGCAACCGCAACCGCGGCGTCGGCGGAGATCGCGTGGCGGGCGATCTTCTGGTATCCGGCGAGGCCGCGCTCCAGCTGCTCGACGACGCGGTCCTCGGCGATCGCGATGATGGCCGAGGAGCCCGGCGGAAGACTCTCGCCGATCTCCTTGAGATCCTCGTCCTTGAAGCCCTTGTCGCGCACCTTGCCCCAGATGCCGCCGGCTCCTCCGCCGACGACCGCGCCCGCGATGATGCTGGGCGGGAAGATCAACCCGACGACGCCGCCTGCGATCGCGCCTCGCTTCGCCCACTTCTTGCCGCTCGGGTCGGCGGTCTCCTCGAACTTCACCTTGTCGTCCTTGGTGTGCACGATCACGGCGGCGTCGATCAGATCGATCGCGCCGGCGCGCTCGGCCGACTGGAAGTCCTTGAGCGCAGCGGCGGCTCCGGTCTCGCCGTTGAACGCTGCGATGAAGATCTCGATGGTCGTGGTGGTCATGGCCCCCCGCTTTCGATGGTTGCGGCCTGCCGGACTGGCGCCGTCAGTATCGCCGCTGCGTGCGGCGTCGGCTTAGCCTAATCGGGGCGAAGTCGCGCCCGCGCTGTAAGCTGATCGGGATGGGCGGTTACGAGGAGACGTACCGCCGCTGGCAGCGGGATCCGGACGCGTTCTGGCTCGGGCTCGCCGGCGCCGTGGAGTGGGAGCGCGAGCCGTCGGCGGCACTTGACGCGAGCGGTGCGCCGCTCTACCGGTGGTTTCCGGACGGCCGCCTCAACATGTGCTTCAACCTGCTTGACCGGCACGTCCGCGACGGACGCGGCGAGCAGGCGGCCCTGATCTACGACAGCCCGGTCACAGAGCAGGTGCGCACGTACACCTACCGGGAGCTGCTGGACGAGACGGCGCGGGTGGCGGGCGCGTTCGCGCGCCTGGGCGTGGGGCGAGGCGATCGGGTCGTCATCTACATGCCGATGGTTCCGGAGGCCCTCATGGCCATGATGGCCTGCGCGCGGCTCGGGGCGATCCACTCGGTTGTGTTCGGCGGGTTCGCTGCCAACGAGCTCGCCTCCCGTATCGAGGACTGCCGGCCCAAGCTGATCGTTGCGGCGTCGTGCGGGATCGAGCCGTCCCGGGTCGTCGAGTACGGGCCGCTCTTGAACCGCGCACTCGAGATCGTGGGGGGCGACCATCCCCGCTGCGTGATCCATCAGCGCCCTCAGGCTGAGGCCGCGCTCATCGAGGGCCGGGACGTCTCGTGGGAGCAGGCCTTGGACGGCGCCGAGCCGGCCGGATGCGTCACCGTCCAGGCGACTGATCCGTTGTATGTCCTCTACACGTCGGGGACGACCGGCGTGCCGAAGGGCATCGTCCGCGACACGGCCGGCTACGCCGTCGCGCTCCAGTGGTCGATGGGGGCGATATACGGCGCCGGGCCGGGCGACGTCTACTGGGCGGCCTCGGACATCGGTTGGGTCGTCGGCCACTCCTACATCGTCTACGGGCCGCTCCTGCAGGGCTGCACCACCGTCCTCTACGAGGGGAAGCCGGTCGGCACCCCCGATGCCGGCGCGTTCTGGCGCGTGTGCGCGGATCACGGGGTGGATGTGTTGTTCACCGCCCCGACTGCGATCAGGGCGATCAAGCGGGACGACCCGGGCGGTACGCACATGGGCGGCCACGACCTGTCGCGCTTGCGCACGCTGTTCCTGGCCGGGGAGCGATGCGACCCCGACACGCTGGCGTGGGCCGAGCGAAGCCTCGACCGGCCGGTGATCGACCACTGGTGGCAGACCGAGACCGGCTGGCCGATCGCGGCCAACTGCATCGGCCTCGAACACCTCCCGGTGCGGCCCGGCTCCTCCGCGAAAGCGGTCCCCGGCTACGACCTGCGGGTGCTCGACGAGCACGGCAACCAGGCGCCTGCGGGGGAAATCGGTGCGC
>JBOHBE010000432.1:0-10823 GCA_050698235.1 Gaiellales bacterium | reverse complement strand
CGGCATAGGTGGCGATGACGGCATGCGAGATATGTGCGGCGACGCCGGCCGAGTGGACCGACTCAGCCGGCGCCCCTCCGGTCGCGTCGCTCATGAGGCGAGTATACGACCGGGGCTGTTCACACCGGCACGAGGCGGAGCACGCTCACCTCGGGCCGCGCTGCGACCCTGAAGGGGACGAGGGTCGTCCCGAGCCCCCGCGTGACGACGATCGTGGTCTCGCCGTCGTGGTAGGTCCCCTCGCGGAAGCGGTGCACGCCGTGCGCCAGCCGGAGCTTCCCCCACGGCGTCGGCAGGCAGATCTGGCCGCCGTGCAGGTGCCCGCATAGCACGAGGTCCGCCGACCCGGGCGCGAGCTCCTCGGCCACCTCGGGGAAGTGTGCCAGGAGCAGGCGCAGATCGGCGGCCTCGGAGAAGAGCTCCCCGGGCGGCGATGCCCGGCCGCCGAGCCACGCCGCCGCATCGAGGCCGCCCACCTCGATGCGCGCGCCCCACGCCTCGATCATGTGGGTGTGGTCGTTCAGGAGCGTCACCTGCGCGCCGCCCCAGTCGTCGATGATCGCGCCGCGCGAGAACGGGTCGTTGCTGGCGCCGACGTCGTGGTTTCCGAGCACCGCCACGATGCCGAAGGGAGGCCGAAGCCGCTCGAGCTCCTCGACCACCCGCCGCGAGGCCCGCGGATGGCTCACGATGTCGCCGGTCAGGGCCACGAGATCGGCGCCGCACTCCACGCCGAAGTCGACGCCTTTCCGAAACGCGCGCATGTTGAGCGAGGGCGTCCCGGCGTGCAGGTCGCTCAGGTGGAGGATCGTGAAGCCGTCGAGCTCCCGCGGGAGGCCGGCCACACCGACCTCGAGCGTCCGGCATTCGACCCACTGCGACTCGAAGAGGCCCCAGGCCGCGGCGCCGACTCCGGCCGCAGTCAGGGTGCCGAGCGCTCGGTGTCTACTCCCCACGCACGGAGTCGAGCTCGTCGCGCAGGCGCCCTCGCGCCTGGGCGATCCGCTCGCGCAGCATGCTCCGCCGGTCCTCGTCGCCCGAGTGGCCGTTGCCGGAAGCGGCGATCGGCTCGCCCCGTTGGGCCAGGTACACGGCTGCGGCGGCGGCCGCAGCAGCTCCGAGGAGCAGGGCGAGAATCCAGCGCATGCCGGGATTCTACCCGCATGCGACCCACAGGCCCTTCCCTCCCAGAGCAGCCCGGCGCTCGAGCGCGGCGAACAGTGCCTCGTGGGCGGTGTTGGGCGGGAACGGGTACGCCCGGGCATAGCCCAGCTCGACGAGTCGTCCGTTCACGAACTCCGCCGGATGCGCCAGCCAGACGTATGCCAGGAACCGCCCGTACCGGTCCTTCGTCTCGCGGTCGTACCGGAGGATGACCCGGCGGCCGGTGAGGAGGTGCTTGGCGTACGCCGAGGCCTCGGGACCGAAGCACCCCACCGGACGCCGCGGGTCGACGGTCTCGGGCGTGTCGATCCCGATCAGCCTGACGTCCTCGGTGCGGCCGCCGGGGCCGCGCACGATGATGGTGTCGCCGTCGACGACGCGGACGACGGTGCCGGAGGAGAAGGGCGCGGCACCGCCGCCGGTGAGCGCCCAGACGGCACCGGCGACGCAGAGCGAGACCCCGACGACGGCGACTCGAAGACCCCTGACAGAGCGCATGCCACGACGGTACGCGCCTCCGTGTGCCACGGGGGTCACGAGATGTCGCAGGTCTGTGGAGCGGCGCTCACGGAGGCGGCTCCATCCGGAGGCGACCCTACACTGGGGGGTCCGGCCCATGAAGATCCTCCACGTCGCAGACACCCACCTCGACCGCGTGTTCGGCGCCGCCGACGATCGTCGCGACGCCGTGCGCCGCAGGGCAGGTCTGCGCGACGCGCTCTCACGCGCGCTCGCCGCCGGGCGGACTGAGGGAGTCGGTGCCGTCGTGCTCGCCGGCGACGTCTACGAGCACGCATCCGTCACCGCCGACACGATCGCGTTCCTGGCGCGCGAGCTCGAGCGGGCCGAGGTGCCCGTGCTCGTGACGCCCGGCAACCACGACCCCTACGTCGCCGGGTCGGCATGGCAGCTCACGGCCTGGCCCGCGAACGTCCACGTCTTCGCCGCCGACCGCGTCGAGGCGTTCGAGCTCGGCGACGGCGTCGTGGTGTGGGGAGCGGCGTTCTGCGCCACAACGGCGCCGGCGGGCATCCCCGACGGGTTCTCGGCCCCGTCCGACGGTCGCACCCATCTCCTCGCGATCCACGCCGCCCTCACGGGCGAGCGCTGGGCCGACGAGGGCCGGCATCGCTCGGTGACGCGGGCCCAGCTCTGCGCGACCAACGTCGCGCGCGTCCTCCTCGGGCACTTCCACGACGGCTACGACGACGGCGTGCTCTGCTACCCGGGCAGCCCCGAGCCGCTCGGATGGGGCGAGCGCCACGGCGATCACGGCGCCTCGATCGTCACGGTCGCGGCCGCCGGAGTCACCGCCCACCACGTGCCGATCGCGACCCGTCGCTACGTCGAGCGAACGATGTCGGTGGCGGGCGCGGCCGGATCGTCCGACATCGAGGCGCTGGTCTCTGCCGCGGCTGCCCGCGAGCAGGGCGCCTGCCTGCGCCTGATCCTCGAGGGCGAGGTGGCGCCCGGATGCGCGATCGACCGCGACGCGCTCTCCGAGCGGTTCGGCGCCGGCCTCGAGCAGCTCGTCGTCGTCGATCGCACGCGCCCGGCGTACGACCTCCAGGCGATCGCGCGCGAGCGCTCGGTGCGCGGGCGCTTCGTCGCGCGGATGCTCGAGCGCGATGATGCGCTCGCCGGCGAGGCCGTCCTGGCCGGCCTGCGGGCGCTCGACGGACATGCGGAGGTGCTGGGTGCACATTGAGTCCGTCCACCTGCACGGCTTCGGGCGCCTTGCGGGGCGCGAGTTCCGGTTCGGCCCGGGGCTGACCGTCGTCCACGGCCCGAACGAGGCCGGCAAGAGCACCCTCCACGCAGCGCTCTCGGCGGCGCTCTTCGGCCTCGTCGGAGGCGGCCGCCGCAAGAAGGACGACACCGCCCGGATCGACCGCTTCCGGCCGTGGGACGGTGCCCGCTACGCCGCCACCGCCGACGTGGTCGCAGCGAGCGGGCGCAGGCTCCGGCTCGAGTGGGACTTCGACCGCGGGCGGGTGGCGGTGGTCGATGCCGCGGCCGGCGCCGACATGACGCGCGAGTACGGCGGCGGCGACCCCGACCAGCTCGTGCGCGCGGTCTGGGGCGTCGAGCGGGGCGTCTATCTCCACCTCGGCCATGTCGCCCAGGCCGAGCTCTCCCGCATCTCCGATCCTTCGGGTGTCCGCCACGCGATCGAGGCGGTCGTCGGCCAGGGCGCAGCCGACTCCCCGGCCCAGCTCGCGGTCGCGCTTCTGAAGGAGCACCGGGCGCGCGTCGTCGGCCTGAACTCGGCCGCGACCAAGCCGCTGGCCCGCGCCCGTGCCGAGCGTGACGCGCTCGCCGGCGCCGTTGCCGAGGCCGAGCTTCAGCGCGGCGCCGTCGACGAGCTCGCGGCAGAGCGCGACTCGGCGCACGCGGCGGCGGCGGCCGCAGCCCGGCGGGTGCACGCCCTCGAGCACGCGGCCGCGCATGTCCAGGCC
Organism: Gaiellales bacterium; assembly: GCA_050698235.1. Classification (GTDB taxonomy): domain Bacteria; phylum Actinomycetota; class Thermoleophilia; order Gaiellales; family JAICJC01; genus JAICJC01. The sequence goes on along the minus strand of JBOHBE010000432.1, from coordinate 7,200 downwards.
CGCGAGCTCCGCCGGCGCATCGAGTGCGCCGACGAGCTGGACAGGGCCGCGCGCGCTGCGGCCGAGGTCGCCGAGCGCGAGGCCGCCTACACCGAATTCGCGCCGTCGGACGAGATCGGGCCGCTGCGGCACCGCCTCCGCGACCTCGAGGTCGAGCGCGACCGGCGCTCCGGCGAGCGCGTCCTCGACACCCAGAGGCTGGGCGAGGTCGAGCGCGAGCGGACAGCGCTCGCCGCCCGGGCCGGCGTCCTCTGTCCGAACCGCGGTGCAACGGCCCGTGCGCCCCAGGTCGAGGCGCTCGCCGCAGCGGCTGCGCGCGGAGACGACGGCCACAAGCGTCTCCTCGGTCTGGGCGCTCTCGCAGGCATCGCCGCAGCTCTGGCCTTCGCCCTCGGGCAGCCGATCCTCGCTGCGGTGGCCGCCGTCGCCGGCGTCGTGCTGGTGATCGTGGCGGCGCGCAGCCGGCGCCCGGCTGCCTCCGAACTCGAACGCGCCCTTCCGGGCGGCGGTGCGCTCGACGCCCGGCTCGCGGCCTTCCGCGAGGCATGCGCGGCCGAGAGCGAGCTCGACCGCGTCGAGCGCGAGCTGGACCGCGTCGAGGTGAGCTACGCCGGTCTCCGCGCCGACCTGGCGGCACTCGACCAGATCGAGCACGAGCGCGCGCAGGTCTCCGAGCGGGTGCGGTCGGAACTGCGGCAGGCGGGGTTCGACGACCTCGACCTCGAGGACGGGCTCCGGCGCTACGACACGGCGGCCTCCGGCCACGCCCTGCTCGTCGACGCAGCCGCAACCCGGCACCAGAAGACGGCCGAGCTCGAGCGGCTCATGGGCCACGAGTCACTCGATGAGGCGCGGCGGCGGCTGCGCGAGATCGAGACGACCCTGAACGGCCACGCCGCGCTCGCCGAGGGGCGCGACATCGTGGCGGTCGAGGCCGAGCGGGCTGCCGCCGAGGCCGAGCGCGATCGTGCCGCCGTCAGCGCAGCCGCGCTCGAGGCCCGGCTCGCCGAGCGGCAGCAGGCCGCCCCCCGGGTTGCGGAGCTCCGCGAGCAGCTCGAGGAGGCGACCGAGCAGGTCGGCCGCCTCGAGCACATCGACGCGGTGCTCCGGCTCGCCGAGGCCGAGCTCACGGCCGCCGCCGACGAGACCTATCGCGACGTCGCCCCGCTCCTGGGAGCGGCGCTCGCCGAGCCGATCGGCCGGCTGACCGGCGGCCGGTACGCGACCGCGTTCGTCAAGGACGACCTCGGGGTGCGCCTCGAGACGCCCGAGCGCGGCGAGGTCGTCGATCTCGCCGCCCTGTCCCACGGCACGCAGCGGCAGGCATATCTCGTGCAGCGGCTCGAGCTCGTCCGGCTTCTGTGTCCCGAAGGCGCGACGCCGCCGATCCTGCTCGACGACCCCTTCGCCCACTTCGATGCCGAGCGGGTCGAGCGGACGCTCGCCTACCTCGCCGATCTGGCGGCCACGCGACAGCTGATCGTGTTCTCGACCGACCGTGCCGCGGTCGACCTCGCGCCGCGCTCCGCCGCCGTGATCGAGCTCGCCGTCGAGAGCGCTGCCGTCGCCTAGGAGCGGGCGATGCGCCGCCGGCCGGCGAACCGGGCGGACGGGGCGATCAGGCGCTCGGCGTGCAGGGTCGCCAGGCTGAGCAGCGGCACGTCGATCGCGCGCTCGAAGCAGATGTAGCGGGTGCGCCACTCCGGGTGGAACTTCCGGTTGAAGCTGAAGAGGCGCTCGAGCTGGAAGACCCGGTCGAACCGCATGACGACGCTCCGGGCAAACCGCATGTGGAGCGGCGCTGCGTCGTCGGCTCGAAGCACATCGGCCAGCGCGGCGAAGTTGAGCGAGATCTCCTCGACCCCGGCAGGCGCAGCCCATAGCGTCGTGCGTGCGATCAGATACTCCATGAGGCCGTTCGGCGTGTCCCTGCCGCGACGCATCGCCGACAGCGAGTACCCCCGCGCCGACGGCACGAGATGGAGGTAGCCGCGCACCCGGCCGTCGCCGTCGGTGGCGAGGCCGAACCGGGCCTGCTCGTGGGAGTGCAGATCGTCCATCGCCATCGAGAACCCGCGGTCGACGGCTCCGCCGAGCCACTCGCGCGTGACGGCGTCGACATCGGCGCGCTCGGCCTCCGACAGATCGTCCGGCGCGGCGACCCGGAACGCGAAGCCGGCGCGCTCGAGCCGGGCGACGGACTGGCGCACCTTCCTGATGGCGCGGCCGTCGAGCGAGAACCGGGTGGGGTCGAGCACCGCCTCGTCGCCGCTCGGGAATGCGCGCATCCCACGCGCACGGTAGATCTCGAGCCACCGGTCGGAGGCGTGCAGCACGACGAACCGCCAGCCGCGCTCGCGGCAGACGGCGGCGAAGTCGTCGACCAGCCCGGGCACGTCGTCAGCCGACCCGATGGGATCGCCGGCGACGAGGGCACAGCCTGCCACCACGCGATAGGCCAGAAACGCGTTCCCGGCTCGCGAGAACACATACCGGCGGTCGCGGCGGAGCGCGAAGAACGAGAGGCTGTCCTCTCCGTGATCGGCGACCAGGGCGCGGGCGCGCTCGAAGTCGGCGTCGGTCTGCCCGCACGGCTCGCGGTGCGCGCGCAGCCACTGATAGAGCGCCCAGAACGCCCCGGCGGCGAGCACGAGCTCGAAGCCCAGGTCGGTGATCCGATTCAGGTGGTCACTCGCAGCGGAGCCCACGATCGCCCACGCGACGAGCGCGACGCCGAGGCCGGCGACCAGAGGCCGCAAGCTCGTGGGGTCGCCTGGGACGTCGAACCACCGGCGCAGGCGTAGGAGCGCGACGAGGAGCACCATGCTTCCGATCGCCTCCTCGATGTCGAACCCCTCGGCGAGGTGAGCGGCGGCGGCGAACGTGACGACGCCCAGCGCGGCCAGCCATGCTCGGCGCTTCCGCCGGGCCAGCCCGCCCGAGAGCCACACGAGCGCGACGCCGGAGGCGAACGTCACCGACCCGGCGAGGTCTCCGGCGTCCATCGGCAGCATCGCCTGGAAGAGGTTGAGGCGGTCGGTCAGGGCGGGGGTCACGGACGAGACGATGTCGATGACGCCCACGACGAGCGCACCGATCGCGACCACGACCGGAGGTTCGACCGCGACCGTTGGGAGCCGGCGAAGCACCATCCCGAGAGTAGCCACCGGGGGTTGGAGGGGGGTTTTAGAGTCCGGCGAGCGCACCGCGCACGGCGGCGGCGACGCTCGGGTCGGTATCGGGTGCAGCGGTGCGAAGAGCCGTCGCGGCGCGCTCGCCGCCGATGGCTCCGAGCGCCTCGGCGGCCAAGGCCCGCAGCTCCGGAGCCTCGGCCGCGGCCAGCACGCGGGCGAGAAACGGGATCCCCTCCACGGCACCGGGCCGGCCGAGCGCCCTGACCTGGACGCGCAGCTCTGCGTCGCGGGCGGTGGCGGCCTGGGCCCCGGCCGGCCTGCGCACCAGCGGGTACGGGCCGCTGGTGAGCTCGAGCGCGCCGGAGTCGATCAGTGAGTCGACGGCCTGGAGCACCTCGTCGGACGAGAGCGCCGTGAGGACGCCGTACGAGCCAAGCCGGTCGTGGCCGGCCGAGACGAGCGCGCGCCCGCGCGAGCCCCGCAGGATCTGGACGATGCGGGTGCGACCGACGCGTCCCTCGGTCTCGTCGACGGCGTGCAGCACCGCCGACGGCACGTCGACATCGACGGCGTGCATCGGCATGGGCGCCTCGGCGTCGGGCAGGCGCACGACGGCCGCTCCGCACACGTCGCAGCACATGTCGGGCGCAACGCTCGACGGCGCGTCCGAGAAATAGCCGAGGAGCGCGGCCCGGCGGCAGTCACCGCTCGTCGCGTAGGCGTCGATCGCCGCGAGCCGGTCCCACCGGCGCCGCTCGACGCGGCGGCCCGCGATGACAGCCGCGGCCAGATGGCGCTTCGAGAGCTTGGCGTCGGCCACCCGCCCGGCGGCCGATCCTGCGGGCGCCGGGAAGAGCTCGAGCGCGCCCGCCCGCTCGAGCACTGCCAGAGCGACACGAGGCTCGTCAATGCCCAGATCTCGCTCGCGCACCCGGAAGACGCCCCGGTCGTCGGCCCGCTCAGCGACAGCGGCGTGCACGGCGGTCAGGTCGGTCGGGGCCAGCCGCGCACGGTTGATGAAATGGACGATGAGGCCCTTGTCTCGCCGTGCATAGAGGAGCGTGCAGCGCGCCGGCAGCCCGTCGCGCCCGGCGCGGCCGGCCTGCTGGTAGTACTCCTCCGGCGACGGCGGGAGCGCCCAGTGGACGACGGAGCGGACGTCGGCCTTGTCGATGCCCATGCCGAAGGCGGTCGTCGCACACACGACGTCGAGCTCCCCTGCGAGGAAGGCCGTCAGCGTGGCGGATCGCCGGGCGCTGTCGAGCCCGGCGTGGTAGGGCGACGCACGCAGCCCACCGGCTGACAGCGCATCGGCCACCTCCTCGCACGTGCGCCGGCGGCCGCAGTAGACGACGGCCGGAAGCGCGTCGGGAGCGTGCAGCAGCGAGCCGAGCACGCGCGGCTTGTCGCGGTCGCCGGCAACCGGGACGACGGCGAACATGAGGTTGGGGCGATCGAAGCCCGTCCGCGGCATCACCGGGTCGCGAAGCTGAAGGGCCGTCGCGATGTCGGACGCCACCCGTGGCGTCGCCGTGGCCGTCAGCGCCATGGTCGGTGGGGAGCCCAGGCGCTCCCGCACGTCGGCCAGCCTCAGGTAGTCGGGGCGGAAGTCGTGGCCCCACTCCGAGAGGCAGTGCGCCTCGTCGACGGCCAGGCGGGCGACGCCGGCCTCGGCGATCGCGTCGAGGAAGCGGGCGCTCGTGAAGCGCTCGGGGGCGACGTAGACAAGCCGTGCCGCGCCCGTGCGGATGCGCTCGACCGCCGCGGTGACCGCCTCCGGGGACATCGCCGACGTCAGCATCTCGACCTCGTCGATGCCGCGGTTCCGCAGTGCGCCGTACTGATCCTGCATGAGGGCGATGAGGGGCGAGACGACGAGCGTGACGCCCGGAGCGAGGAGCGCGGGCAGCTGGTAGCAGAGCGACTTGCCCGAGCCGGTCGGCATCACCGCGAGGACGTCGCGGCCGTCCAGGATCGCCTCGACGGCCTCGCGCTGCCCCGGCCGGAAGCCGGGGTGGCCGAAGAGCCGCCGCAGATCGGCGGTGATGTCGGTCTCGACCGTGCCCACGCTTGCAGTGTCTCAGACCCTCCGGACCGAAGCGTCCGGCGGGGAGTTAGGTGACGGCCTCGGGCTCGACCATCGCGTGCTCGGCCCGGACCGTGCGAACGTCGCTGCGGAGCCACAGGCAGGCGGCCACGCCGAGCAGGCCGACGACGGCCGCCCCGAGGTACGTCAGGCGGGCGGCGTCGACGACCGAGGGCACGTGGGCGCCGGCCCGCTCGGCGTCGTGCACCTGGGCCGACGTGAGCGCCGCCGCGAACACGATGCCGGCGATCGCCGCGCCCATCCCCGACCCGACCTGGCGTGCGAGCGGGATGCTCGACGTCGATCGGCCCTCGCGACCCTCCGCACCGTCGGCCAGGACCGCCGCGAACAGCGCGGGGCTCGCGATCCCCATCCCGAGACCCGAGACCGTGTAGGCCGCGATCGGGACGACGGCACCGCCGGCGGGGATCGCCATCACGAAGGTGGCCGCCACCGTCAGGCCCGTCCCGAGCGCGATCTGGTTCCGCGGCCGTGCTCCGATGCGCGCGGCGGTCATCGACCCGGTCGTCCACCCCAGCGTGCAGAGCAGGAGCGCGATCCCGACCACCCGCACGCCGTCGCCGAACCCGACCTGGAGCTGGAGCGGCAGATAGGTCTCGGCGCCGAGGAACGCGACCCCGGCCCCGAACGCGGCGACGTTGGCGGCGATCGAGTTGGGGGTGTGCGTGAAGACGGGCTGGTCCGTCCGTCGCTCGTGAACGAAGAAGGCCGCCGCCGGGAGGATCGCGAGGGGCGCCAGCACCAGCGGCGGGAGCCAGTGCTTGGTGAGCGCGAGCAGCACGGCGACCACGAGCCCGAGCAGCACCGGGCCGGCGATGTTGAAACGCGCCTCGTTCACCGGCCGCTTGACCGGGTGGACCACACGGAGCGCCCTGGCCGCCGACCACGCGACGATGGCGATCAGCGGGAGGTTGATCCAGAACACCCACCGCCAGCCGACCGTGGCGGTGAGCACCGCTCCCAGGGCCGGTCCGATTAGGGCCGAGACGCCCCACATCGCCGCGTTAATCCCGAAGGCCCGCGGCCGCAGCTCGTCGGGCAGCGAGACGGCGAAGAGGCCGAGCGGCACGGCGAACATGAAGCCGGCGCCCGCCCCAAGGATCGCCCTGGACACGGCGACGACCGGCATCGAGGGCGCGAGACCGCCCAGCACATTCGCGATGGCGAAGAGCGTGCACGCGATCGCAAACGAGCGCCCCACGCCCTCGCGGTCGATGACCGCGCCGGCGACCGGGAACGTCATGGCGACGGCGACCGTCGTGGCGCCGACCGTGACGGCGATCAGATCAACGCCGCCGATGTCCTGGGCCGCCGACGGCAGCGCGGTCGTGACCATGAGCGCGTCGAGCGAGCCGAGGAAGGTCGCACCGAGCGCCGCGATCATGAGCGCCGTGTACGGGGCGCGGAAGAGGGCGGCGTAGCTGGGCGTCACGGGGGTGTTACGAGCTTGCCACGGCGGAAGTTCGGGGACTGTCCCCGCCTAATCGCCCGCCGCGTAGATCTTGTCCGTCGCCGGGTAGGTCTTCGTGACGTGGCGCTTGAAGAGCAGCTCGTCGTACGAGAGGCCGGCGGCCGCCCCGACGAGCTGGGCCAGGTGGAAGATCGGCAGGTCGAACTCCATATCGGCCTCGCGGCTCGCCTTCCCCTGCCACGCGTCGAGCGACAGGTGGCACAGCGGGCACGGCGTCACCATCGCGTCGGCGCCCGCCGCCTTGGCCTCAGCGAGCGGCTGGATGAGCTCGCCGAGCGCGACCTCTTCTCGGGCCAGGACGATCGGGAAGCCGCAGCACTTGATCTTGGACGGGTAGTCGACCGGCTCCGCGCCGCACGCCTCGATGATCCGCTCGAGCGACTGCGGCCGGTCGGGGTCTTCAAAGCCGAGCAGCTTGGACGGGCGCAGGATCTGGCAGCCGTAGAACGGCGCGATGCGCACACCGGTGAGCGGCTTCTCCGCGATCT
>JBOHBE010000431.1:0-2352 GCA_050698235.1 Gaiellales bacterium | reverse complement strand
GGCCTGCGGCGCCAGCACGTCGAAGCCGCACGACATGCCGACGACGTCGGCGGGAGTTGTGGCGGGCGCATCGGCCCGTGATGCGGCCACGACGCCGAAGCGGGCGTGCTCGATCAGCAGGTCGGCCATGAACATCTCGGTCGTGTCCGTCTCGACCCAGTCCCACTCCACCGGAGCCGACTGGTGCTTCGTGTTGCGCACCGTAGCCAGATGGATGCCGGTGTCGGCGTAGAGCGCGCGGCCCGGCTCGGCCTCGAGCCGGATGCCGGCCGGGTCGATCCCGGCGGCGCGGAGGTCGTCGCGAAGGCCCGAGGTGAGCGCGGCGGCGATGTCCTCGATCGGCGGAGCCGGGGCGTGGCCGGTGGGGTCGCGCGGAGACGGGAACCCGCCGCCCACGTCGATCTCGCCCGGGCGCCATCCGTCGAGATCGGCTGAGAGCCGGCCGATCGCGGCTGCGAGGCTTCCGGCCATCGCGTGCCACACGTCGGGCGAGGCGCTGTGGCGGCCGAGGTGGGCCATGACCCCGATGAGCTCGACGTCGTCCGAAGCGAGTGCCCGCCGGGCGACGTCGGTCGCCTGCTCCAGCGGGATCCCCGGCTTGTAGCGGTGGGCGCCGTCGCGGATCGTCACCGACGGGTCGAAGTCGGACGGGACGTCGAGGCCGTCGTAGTCGGGGCGGAGGCGTAGCCGGATCGACGCCGGCCGGCCGGCCGCTCGGGCGGCCTCGATCACGAGGTCGAGCTCGCCGCGGCTGTCGAGCGTGACGCGCGCTCCGGCCTCGACGGCGCGCAGGACGAGGGCAGCGTCCTTGGCCGAGCCGTTCACCGAGATGAGCGCCGGGTCGATCCCCGACGCGAGCGCCGCGTGGAGCTCACCCGGCCCGAACGTGTCGCAGCCCAGGCCCTCCGAGTTCAGGACGCGGCGGAGGGCGAGCGAGAGGTTGGCCTTGAGCGACGGGAGGAGCTGCGTCGGCCCCTCGGGCCAGCCGGTGGCGAACGCGGCGGCGATCCGGCGGGCGTTCCGGCGGAGCTGATCCTCCGAGACGGCGTAGACCGGGGTGCCGAAGCTGCGCGCCAGCTCGACGGCGTCGCACTCGTCGATCCACAGGTGCCCGTCGTGGACGGACAGGCAGTCATCGATGCGGCTCGCGGTGGCGGACATTGCGCCAGTGTACGGGCTTTGATCGCGCCGCCTACTGACCCAGCCACATCTCCGGGATGAGCTCGAAGTAGGACCCCGTAAAGACCAGCCCATGCAGCCGGGCCGACACGAACTTGGGCTCCTGGAGGTGCAGGATCGGCGCCCAGCCGGCGTCCTTCTCCATGAACGTGTTGTCGATCTTGGCCCAGGCAGCGTTTCGCGCGGCGCCCAGCGGGAGCAGCTTGGCCTGGTCGATCATCTGGTTGATCTCGGGGTTGTCGGTGTTGGAGACGTCGTTGTTCCCGACGTTCACGATGTGCTCGCCGTTCAGGAGCGTGTCGATGAAGTCCTCGCCCTCGGGGTAGTCCTGGTCGAAGTGGTTGAACGCGATCTGGGGATCGCCCTTCTGCGTGAGCAGCGTGTCCCAGTAGACCGAGTCGTCGACTGACTTCACGGCGGTCACGTCGAGGCCGATCGCCTGGAGCTGGCCGGCCAGGTACTGCGCCGCCTTGGGCGCCGGGTCGGCGTTCGTCGTCCACACCTCGACCTTCGCCCCCTGCGCGCCGGCCTGCTGGATCAGCGACTTGGCCTTGGCGACGTCGTACGGGTAGAGGTTCGGCTCGTGGTAGGCCGTGCCGAAGAGCGGCGGCAGCACCGTCTCGGTGGGAGTCCCTTGGCCGCCGAAGATCTTGACGAGCGCCGTGCGGTCGATCGCGTAGTTCACGGCCTGGCGCACCGCGAGCTGGTCGAACGGCGCCTTGCGCTCGTTCATCGAGAAGTACGTGACGTTGTTGCGCGGATACAGGTGCACCTGGTCCGGGTACTTCGCCTTGAGCTCGGTCAGCCGGTCGGGCGGCACGGCCTCCATGTACCAGTCGAGCGAGCCCGAGATCGTCTCGTTCACGGCCTGCTCCGGAGTCACCCCGATCTGGATGTGCACCTGGTCGAGATGCCCGTCGGGCGAATTCGGCGACCACTGCTTGAACGCCGGATTCCGAACGAGCAGGATCTGCTGCTTCGGCACGTACGTCTTGATCATGTACGGCCCGGTCGCCACCCGCCATGCCGGGTCGGTCGAGATGTCCTTGCTCGGCATCCCGGCCGGCACCGCGAACGCGAACGGCATCGCCATGATGTCGAGGAACGCGCCGTCGGGATGGACGAGATGGAACGTGATCGTCATCGCGGCGTCGTCGGCCTCGATGCCGGAGA
>JBOHBE010000430.1:0-14401 GCA_050698235.1 Gaiellales bacterium | reverse complement strand
CTGTGGACGTGGAGATGGACGTACTGCTGGCCGCTGGGCACGGACGTCCATCCTACTGACCGGCGCCGACGGAGCCGCCGCGCCCCGGAATCTGCTTGTCTGTGCCATCCGAGCTGGGATACTTCGAAGGTGAACGCTGCGATCACCGCTTATCCGGAGCTGGTCCTCGGGCTCCTCGCAGGTCTGCTCGCCGCAAGGTCCGGCTGGCGGCTGGCGCCGGTTGTCGCCGCCGGGTCGGTGCTCGCCGTGCTTCTCGTCGCGGGGGACGCCGGGTTCACGAACCCGTGCGACGGCCACGGTGAGTGCACGATGCCGACGACCGTCGACTGGACGTTCGTTGCGCTCGCAAACGCCGGCGCGTGGGCGTTCGGCGTGGCCACGGGCGCTGCGACGGTGTGGGCACGCCGCAGCGCCAGCTGATCTCGAGACAGCCATCAGACGAACAACCGGGCCCAGGGGTTCAGTCGGCCTTGAACTGCGCGCCGACCCGCGTGCACGCCGGCAGGATGAGCTCGTTCAGGAGCTGCTGGTGGCCGGCGTCGGCCGAGTACCGACGGAAGGCGTCCGAGTCGTCCATGTCGACGACGAGCGCCATGTCGGCGTTCCCCTCGCGCAGTCCGGCGTCGCGCCCCAGCGACCAGGCGCGGACCATGTCGAGCCGGTCCAGCATCGCCCGCAGCTCAGCCTCGATGCGGTCCACGAGCACCGCTTCGGTGCCCTCGTTCCACCGGAAGAGGACGACGTGCCTGAGCACGGTCAGTCGGAGTCGTGCGAGCCGTTGCGACGGCGGCGCGCGAGCACCGCTGCACCCGCCACGGCCGCTGCCGCGCCGCCGACGAGCGGGATCCGCCTGCGGTGCGGCCGCACCGCGTCAACCATGCGCTCCCTGACCGGCTTTCGCGCACGGCGACCCACGACCTTGCGCGCAACCCGGCTACCGACGACGTACGACGCGTATCCGATTGCTGCTTTTCGCTGCTTGTCCGAGATCACACCGGCATTCTACTCAACGGCGTCGGACGAAATACCTCACTCAGGGGACTCATGCCGGCCCCAAAATGGGCGATCACTGAGGGTATGAACGACAACGACATCACCGCACGCGAGCCCTCAGTCGACGAGCGCTTCATGGGCGACTGGGTTGCGTTCGGGATGTCGGAGCTCCAGGCATACCTGACGAAGCACGCACGCTTCGCGGCGTTCTGCGACGAGCTCGAGACGACCGAAGACGACCTGGCCGCTTAGGCGACGACGACCGGCAGGTTGAGGCGGCGCGTCTGCCGCTCCGGCCGCACCATGCCGGCGGCGATCCAGGCATCGATCTCGCTGAAGAGCTCGTCCACGAGCGCGGCCTGTGGGACGCGCCGCAACACGTCGCCGTGCGCGTAGATGTGCCCCGCATCGCGGCCGCCTGCGATCCCGAAGTCGGCGTCGCCCGCCTCGCCGGGCCCATTCACCGCGCAGCCCATGACGGCCACGTGGAAGACCTGGTCGTACCCCGCCAGCCGCCGCTCGACGGTCTCGGCGAGCTCGAGCACGTCGACGTTCGTCCGTCCGCACGACGGGCAGGCGATCATGACGGGGCCCTTGTGGCGCAGGCCGAGCACGCGCAGGATCTCCCAGGCCACCTTGACCTCCTCGACCGGGTCGGCGGTCAGCGAGACGCGCAGCGTGTCGCCGATCCCGTCGGCCAGGAGCGAGCCGATCCCAATCGCGCTCTTCACCGTCCCCGTGAACGCCGGGCCGGCCTCGGTCACACCGAGGTGGAGCGGATAGGGCACCTGCTCGGAGAGGCGCCGGTAGGCCTGGATCATCACCGGCACGGACGAGCTCTTGACCGAGATCTTGAAGTCCCGGAACTCGAGCCGCTCGAGCAGCCGCACCTCTTCGAGCGCCGCCTCGACGAGCGCGCCCGCGGGGTCGTTGGTCGCGAACTGGCGCAGGTGGTCGGGAAGCGACCCGGAGTTCGCGCCGATGCGCATCGGGACCCCCGCCGCCTTGGCCGCGGTGACGACCTGCTCGACCTTCTCGGGGCCGCCGATGTTCCCGGGGTTGATCCGCACGGCTGCGACGCCCGACTCGATCGCCCGGAGAGCGAGCGAGGCGTTGAAGTGGATGTCGGCGATCACCGGCAGCGGCGAGCCGGCCACGATCGCCGGGAGCGCGTCGGCGTCGCGGCGCCCGGGCACGGCCACGCGGGCGATCTCGCAGCCGGCCGCCTCGAGCCGCGCGATCTGCCCGAGGGTTGCCGCAACGTCGCTCGTCTCGGTCAGGGTCATGGACTGGACAGCCACGGGCGCGCCGCCGCCGATGGGGACGCCGCCAACGGTGATCCGGTGGGTCGAGGCCACTAGGGCAGAGGATACCGGGCGGCCCCGCCGAGCTCGGCGGTGACGTGGCCTCGCAGAGCGGCCACGGACGCCGGATCGATGGCCGCCGAGGGACGGCCGCGCTGATCGTCGAGCGCGGCCTGGATCGCATCACCGCCGACGCCGCGGCCGAGCGCCCACTCGCCGCCTGCGATCTTCGAGCACAGCACCCGCTCGGCGGCGTAGCGCCACGCCCGGCAGGCATTCAGCACCTGGTATGCAGGCGGCGCATGCTCGGCGGCCCACGCGAGCTCGTCCGTGAAGGCCTCGTCGAGCAGGTGAGCGGGAGCCTTGGCGAAGACCTCCGCCGGGGGCGGGCCGGCGAGCGCCCGGCCGTGCTCACGGCAGACGGCGAAGTGCATCAGGTAGTCGGCATGCCCGGGCCGGTCGTGCCCGGGGGTCGGCTTCTCCCCCGCCTCCGACGCCGTCAGGTCGAGCTCGAACCGCGGCTCGGCGCACGGCGATGCCGCGCTCGCTGCCGTCACGAGGCCGAACTCGAGACCGCGCTCGACCGGACACGGGAGCGACCGCGCCGAGAGCGCCTGGACGAGGTCCTCCATGCCCTGATCGTCGACGGCGGCGGCGCAGACGGCAAGGACGTCGACGTCTGAGCGATCCTCGCGCCAGCCGCCGAGGACGGCCGATCCGTGGAGGTAGGCGCCGACCAGTCCGGCGCCCAGCCGCGCCTCGAGGACGCGGACGAGCGCCGCGAGGTACGCCTCGAGCGCCGGCGTCACCGTGCCGACGGCGAGAGGATGCCTGCCAGGTCGTTCTGGAGGCCGATCAGGAAGACGAGCACCATGAGCGCGATCCCGAGCACCGAGATGCGCTCGAAGACAGCCCGCGAGACCATCCGGCCACGCAGCCGCTCGAGCGCGATCATGAGCACGTGGCCACCGTCGAGCGGCAGGAACGGCAGCAGGTTGAAGATGGCGAGCGACAGCGAGATGTACGCGAGCAGGGTCAGGTAGAACGGCGTTCCGGCATCGGCGGCGTCGGCCGAGTACCGGACGATCCCGACCGTCGAGTGGAGCTGCGAGCGCCCCTGAGGCGTGACGACGTTGGCGAGCGCCGACGCGGTTCCCGTGGTCAGCTGCCACATGAACGACGCCGACGCGACCGGCGCCTCGAGGAACGAGTAGGTCTTGAGCCCCGCCTGGAAGCTGAACCCGAGCCGGTACGTCCCGTCGATCACCTTCGTTCGCACCGGCCCCAGGACGACATCGTGACCGTGGCGGTCGACCGTCACCGTGATCGGACTCCCGTGGCTCCGCTCGATTGCGGCTCGCACCTTGAGCGGAGCGAGCACATGGCCGTTGATGCCGACCAGACGGTCGCCGGGCTTCAGGCCGGCGTGGTCGGCGGGGCTTCCCGCGATGACGGCGGCCACGTCGTGCGTCAGCACCGTCCCGTCGGGGCGGCCGTGGATCGCGACGCCCCACAGGATGACGAAGCAGGCAAGGACGTTCGCGGCCGGCCCGGCGGTGATGACCACGAGCCGCCGCGTGCGCGAGCAGCGCCAGTACGCCCGCGGGTCGAGGTTCTCTTCGAGCCGGTCCATCGAGCGCGTGACCCGGCGCCGCTCGGCGTCGGACAGCGACGCGTCCGCCCGGTCGACGGCGGCCCGGAGCCCGGGCAGCCCGGCGAGGGCGTCGTCGTACCTGCCCTGCGTGAGGTTCCGGCGGACGTCGTCGAGCGCGACGCCGATCGCCGTCGCCTCGTCGTCGCTCAGGCTCTCGGACCTGTCCAGCAGGTCGTCGACCTCGTAGAGGTCGCCCGGCTCAGGCCGGAGCATCCCCGGGATCTTCACGAAGCCGCCGAGCGGGATCGCGCCGATCCCGTACTCGGTGTCGCCGAAGCGGCGCTTGAGGATGGCTGGCGGGAACCCCAGGTAGAAGCGGAGCGCGCGCATGCCCGTGGCCTTCGCCGCGGTGAAATGGCCGAGCTCGTGCACGGCGACGAGCAGCAGCAGGCCGCCGATGGCGATGGCGACGCTCATGCGGCCGCGACCCCTGCGCCGGCCGCGGCAGAGCGCGCCCTGCGGTCGGCGTCGAGCACCTGCTCGAGCGACTCGACGGGCTCCGGCGGCACCTGGGCGAGCGCGTCCTCAACGACGCCCGCGATGTCGAGGAAACCGATCCGGCCGTCGAGGAACGCGCGCACCGCCACCTCGTTGGCGGCGTTCAGCACGCACGGCGCGGTGCCTCCGGCCACCCCAGCTTCGCGGGCCAGGGCGAGGCACCGGAACGTGGCAAGGTCAGGCGGCTCGAACTCGAGGCTGAGCGGCGCCGAGAGGTCGAGCGGCGCGACGGCGGTCGGCCCGCGGTGCGGATAGGTCAGCGCCCACGAGATCGGCACCCGCATGTCGGGGACACCCGCGTGCGCCAGGAGGGCGCCGTCGCGGAAGCGGACCATTCCGTGCACGATCGACTGGGGATGCACGACGACCTCGATCGCGTCGTACGGCACGCCGAACAGGTGGTGCGCCTCGATCACCTCGAGGCCCTTATTCATCAGGGTGGCCGAGTCGATCGTGATCTTCTGGCCCATGCTCCAGGTCGGGTGGGCGAGCGCGTCGGCCGCTGTGACATCTCCGAGCTCGTCGCGCCGGCGGCCGCGGAACGGGCCTCCCGACGCCGTGACAACGAGCCCCGTGACGGCCCCGGCCTCGGCTCCCTCGAGGCACTGGGCGAGCGCCGAGTGCTCGCTGTCGACCGGCAGCAGCCGACGGCTGCTCGCGCGCGCAGCGGCGAGGACGAGCTCGCCCCCGGCAACGAGGCTCTCCTTGTTGGCGAGGGCGACGTCGGCGCCCGCTGCGAAGGCCGCGAGCGTGGCCCGCAGGCCGGCCGCGCCGACGATGGCGTTCAGCACGAGGTCGGCCCCGCTGGCCGCGATCACATCTTCGACGCCGCCCTCGCCGCAGAGCACGACGACGCCGTCGAGTTCCCGGGCGGCGCGGTCGGCGGCGTCGGGGTCGACGAGCGCAACGTGCCGCACGCCGGTTGCCCGCGCGGCGGCGACGAGGCCCTCGACGTCGCGGTGCGCCGAGAGGGCGACGACCTCGAGGTCGGGGCTCCGCGCGATGACATCGAGCGCCTGCACGCCGATCGAGCCGGTCGCTCCGAGGACGGCCACGGATCTCATGCGGCCAGTGTAGTTGGGGCCGGTTGGGGCGCCGTTACGCCAGCGCCGAGATGTCGACTGGAAGGTCGCGGCGCCGCTCGAGCGGCAGCTCGCGCATCACGTGGCCGGCGACCACGTCGACGACGAAGCCCCTGCCGTTCTCGAGGCCGGCGTCGGGGTCGGCGAGATAGCCGAGTGCGTGGTAGCGGCGGCTGTTGTCGCCCTGGAGCTTCTGCCCGAACCATCCCGGCTCCTTCTCGGCGAGCTCGGGGTGGCGGGCGCACACGGCGGCGATGGCCTTCTGCATCCGCTCGTCCTCCATCCGGCGCTCGACGCGCAGAAACGGCAGGAGGCGTGAGGAGGCGGAGCGGCGCTGCTCGGTCATGGCGTCAATTGTAGGTCTACGCCCTGCCGATGGCGAGCGCCAGGAAGTACGCCGCCGGAGCGGCCAGGAGCAGCGCGTCGACCCGGTCGAGCATCCCGCCGTGCCCGCCCAGGAGCTTGCCCGTGTCCTTGACGCCCATGTCGCGCTTCAGGTAGCTCTCGAGCAGGTCGCCTATCGGCGCCGCGAGCGCGATCGCGAGCCCGAATTCGAGGGCGTGGAGCGTCGAGAGCGGCTGCCCGTGCGGCTCGCGGTAGAGCGTGAGGAAGACGGTGGCGGTGCCTGCGACCAGGCCTGCGACGAACCCCTCGACCGTCTTCGCGGGCGAGATCTCGGCGGCGAGCAGCCGGCGGCCGAACAGCCGGCCGATCGTGAACCCCGCGATGTCGGACGCCCAGACGCCGAGGACGACGGCAAGCAGCAGATCCCTGCCCAGGCCGTGCTCGCCCGGCAGGTCGCGCACGGCCACCAGGAAGATGAACCCGAGCCCGATCCAGACCGCGCCGAACACCGTCGCCGCGAACTGCACGACAGCCGGCTGGCGCACCTCGGCCACGGCCGACATCCAGAACATGATCACCAGCATCCCCACGAGCGGGCCCGCGGCCCAGGCGACTCCCCCGTGGTGCACGGCCGCCAGGCCGGCGGGGACCGCCACGAACCCCGCGAGCACGAGCGGCCGAAGCTCGCGCACCATCACGTAGAACTCGTGAAGCGCGATCACCGCCGCAACCGCCGCGACCGCCACGAGCAGCCATCCTCCCACCAGGGCGGCGTAGATCGCCGCAGCGCCCAGAGGCACCGCGACCACGATGCGCGACGCGAGATTGCTCATCGCACCCCGAACCGGCGCCGGCGCTGCGCGTAGGCCGCGAGGGCCTCGGCGAGCTCCGCCTCGCCGAAATCGGGCCAGAGCGTCGGGACGAACTCCAGCTCCGCGTAGGCCGATTGCCAGAGCAGGAAGTTGGAGATACGCACCTCCCCCGACGTCCGGATGACCAGATCGGGGTCGGGCATCTCGGGAGCGTACAGGTGTGCGCGCAGCGCGTCCTCGTCGATGTCCGCTGCCGCCGTCCCCGCCTCGACGAGCGCTCGCGCGGCGCCGACGATCTCGTCACGCGAGCCGTAGTCGAACGCCACCCACAGATCGAGCCGGGTGTTCCTCGCCGTGCGGCTCTCCATGTCGTCCATCAGCGCCCGCAAGCTGTCGGGGCAGCGGTCGCGCCGACCCACGAAGCGGACGCGGACGCCCTGGCGGTGGAGGTCGGGGAACTCGCGCTCGATCGTGTCGGCGAACAGCGTCATCAGATCGTCGACCTCTCCTGGAGGCCGACCCCAGTTCTCGGTCGAGAAGGCGTAGACGGCGAGGCTCTGCACACCGAGGTCGGGCGCCGCCTCAACGGTGCGCTTGAGCGCCCGCGTGCCGGCCCTGTGGCCCGCCAGGAGCGGGAGCCCGCGACCGGACGCCCACCGGCCGTTGCCGTCCATGATGATCGCCACGTTCCGGGCCGAGTCGGCGGGGACGGGCTCGCCACCGGAAGAGGCCCGCCGCAGGCGCGTGAGCGCCCGGAGGAGCCCGACGTACCGGCGCAATCAGACTTCCATGATCTCGGCCTCTTTGGCCTTGAGCGCGGTGTCGATCCGCTGGACGTGCTCGTCCGTGACCTTCTGCAGGCGATCCTCTGCACGGTGCACGTCGTCGGCGCCGGCGTCGCCGTCCTGCTCGAGCTTCTTCAGGTTGTGCAGGGCGTCGCGGCGGACGTTGCGCGCGGCGATGCGGCCTTCCTCGGCCATGTGCCGCACCTGCTTCACCAGCTCCTTGCGCCGCTCCTCGGTGAGCTGCGGGATCGGGAGCCGGATGATCTGGCCGTCGTTGGACGGCGTCAGGCCGAGATCCGACTCCTGGATTGACCGCTCGATGTCCTTCATGATGCTCTTGTCGAAGGGCGTGATCGTGAGCATGCGCGGCTCGGGAACCGAGATTGTGGCGAGCTGGTTCACCGGCATCTTGGTGCCGTACGCGCTCACCTGGAGCCGGTCGAGGAGCGCGGCCGAGGCCCGGCCCGTCCGGATCGTCGTGAACTCGTGCTTCGCCGCTTCGACGCTCTTGTCCATCCGCCGTCCGGCGTCTGTCAGCACGTCGTCGATCATCTCGCCACCTCCGCTGGCACCTGGGCCTGGATCACCGTGCCGATGCGCTCGCCGCGCACGACCCGCTCGATGTTGGACTCGTCGTCGAGGTTGAACACATGG
This sequence comes from Gaiellales bacterium, assembly GCA_050698235.1. GTDB lineage: Bacteria > Actinomycetota > Thermoleophilia > Gaiellales > JAICJC01 > JAICJC01. Next base: position 6,274 of record JBOHBE010000430.1, on the reverse strand, counting down.
AGTGGCAGCCGATTATCCATGCACAGCGAGAGCGCCGTCGTGTCCATCACCTTGAGCCCGCGCTCGATCGCCTCGAGGTGGGTCAGCGAGGGGATGAGTCGCGCGTCCGGGTTCGTGCGCGGATCCGCGTCGAGGACGCCCTCGACGCCGTTCTTGCCCATCAGGATCGCCTCGGCACCGATCTCGAGCGCTCGCAGGGCGGCGGCGGTGTCGGTCGTGAAGAACGGGTTCCCGGTGCCCGCGGCAAAGATGACGACGCGCCCCTTCTCGAGGTGGCGGATCGCGCGCCGGCGGATGTACGGCTCGGCCACCTGCGAGACGTTGATCGCCGACAGCACCCGCGTCGCCAGGCCCAGCTGCTCGAGCGCGTCCGAGACGGTGAGCGCGTTCAGGAGCGTCGCAAGCATCCCGGCGTAGTCGGCCGTCGCGCGGTCCATCCCGCGCGCCGCCTCGCTCGTGCCGCGCAGGATGTTGCCGCCGCCGACGACGATGGCCTGCTCGGTGCCGAGGTCGTGGACGTCGCGCACGGCCCGTGCGACCGCGGCGATCCGGCCGGGGTCCTGGCCGTACTCGCGCTCGCCCATGAGCGCCTCGCCGGAGAGCTTCAGCAGGACGCGCCGGAAGACCGCACCGCCCTCGGGGGCGCTCACTCGGCGCCCACCTCGAACCGCGCGAACCGCTTGATCTCGATGTTCTCCCCGATCGTGCCCGAGAGCTCGGCCCGCAGCGTTTCGAGCGTCTTGCCGTCGTCCTCCGGCCGGATCGACGGCTGGGTCAGGAGCACGTAGTCGGTGAGCGACTTCTTCCACATGCCCTCGGAGATCTGGTCGAGCATCTTCTCCGGCTTGCCCTCGGCCGCCGCTTTGGCGCGGAAGATCTCGAGCTCGCCCGCCTTGAACTCGTCGGAGACCTGATCCTCGGACACGAACCGCAGGTCACGGCCGGCGGCGATCTGGAGCGCCACCTTCTTCGCGAACGCCTGGAAGTTGTCGTTGCGGGCCACGAAGTCTGTCTCGCACCCGATCTCGACCATCGCGGCGATCTTGCCGCCCGCGTGGACGTAGGTCTCGATGAGCCCCTCGCCCGTGCCGCGCCCGGCCCGCTTGCCGGCCTGGGCGATGCCCTTCTCGCGCAGGAGCTTCACGGCCGCGTCCATGTCGCCGCCGGTCTCGTCGAGCGCGCGCTTGCAGTCCATCATGCCGGCCTGGGTGGCCTCGCGAAGCTGCTTGACCTCGCCGGCCGTCGGGCTGTACGTGACGTCGCTCATTCTGCTGCCTCGCTTGGGGTTGCCTCCTCGGGTGCCGGTGCCTCCTCGGCCGCCGGCGTTTCGGCCACGGCCTCGGAAGCCGCCTCGGCGTCGGGAGCACCCTCGGCGGCCGGCTCGGCCCCGTCCGCGCCCTCGGCACCCTCCGCGGGAGCCTCGTCGCCGTTCTCCGACACGAAGTCCGACACCTTGACCCCGCGGTTTCGGCCCTCTGCGACGCCGTCGGCCAGCACGCGCATGATGAGCGCGGACGACCGGATGGCGTCGTCGTTCCCCGGGATGACGAAGTCGGCGTCGTCGGGATCGCAGTTCGTGTCGACGAGGCCGATCACGGGAATGTTCAGGCGGCGCGCCTCGCGGACGGCGAGCGCCTCCTTCTTCATGTCGATCACGACGACGGCGTCCGGCAGCTTGCGCGTGTCGGCCACACCGCCCAGGTTCGCCTCGAGCTTCTCGAGCTCGGCGAGCGTCGACTGGCGCTCCTTGGGAGGCAGGAGCTCGAGCTGGCCCTCGGTCTTCTGCCGGCGCAGCTCGTGCAGGACGCCGATGCGCTCCTGGATCGTGCGGTAGTTGGTGAGCAGGCCGCCCAGCCAGCGATGGTTCACGTACGGCATCGACACGCGCCGCGCGTGCTCCTCGACCGCGTCCTGGCACTGCTTCTTCGTCCCCACGAAGAGCACGGACCCATTCCGCTCGCCGATGTTCGACAGGTAGCGATAGGACTCGTTGAGAAGCTCCATCGTCTGCTGGAGATCGATGATGTAGATGCCGCCGCGCTCGCCGAAGATGAACCGGCGCATCTTCGGGTTCCAGCGGCGGGTCTGGTGGCCGAAGTGGACGCCGGCCTCCAGCAGCTCGCGCATGGTGACTGCGGACACGCGCAATCCTCCTGATCGGTTAGGTGTGAACTTCCGGCGGAGGCGCTCCGGAGTCCCGCGTTGCGAGACACCGCCGGCGCGCCGTTCGTGCCACCGGGTCGAGGGACGTCGAAAACCGCCCGGATGATAGCGGACTAGAGCTTCCGGGCCGCCTCCAGGGCCGCCTCGAGATCCGGCGGCAGCGGCGCCGAGACCTCGATCTGCTCACCGGTCTCGGGGTGCGCGAAGGCGAGCTCGGCAGCGTGCAGGAACTGGCGCTCGAGGCCGAGCTCGGGGCCGTGGCCGTACACGCGGTCGCCGACGACCGGATGCCCGATGGCCGCCATGTGGACGCGGATCTGGTGCGTCCGGCCGGTCTCGAGTGTCACCCGGAGGAGCGACCGCTCCGGCAGGGCCTCGACGAGCTCGAAATGGGTCACCGCGTCGCGAGGACGCTCGGTGTCGAGCGACTGCCGCGTCGGCTCGCGCCGGTCGCGGCCGATCGCGGCCTCGATCCGCCCCGTCCGCGACGGCGGGCGTCCGCGCACGAGCGCGAGATACGTCCGCCTGATCCGGCGCCGGCGGAGCTGGGCCTGGAGCCGCCGGAGCGTCATCTCGTCTCGCGCCACGAGGAGCAGGCCCGACGTGTCGCGGTCGAGCCGGTGGACGATCCCCGCTCGGCCGGGCGGGCCGCCCGCGGCGCGGCCGGCGAGAGCCGCGGCCAGCGTGGGCCCGGAGTATCCCGGGACGGAGTGGACGAGCAGCCCCGCGGGCTTCATCACGACCAGGACGTGGTCGTCGGCGTACACGACCTCGACGTCCTCGTCCGGAACCGGCGCCTGCTGGGGCTCCGGGACCGTGACCTCGACGACGGCCCCCGGGGCGACCCGGTGGGCCCGCGGCCGCACCTCGCCGTCGACCCGCACCGACCCGGCGTCGATCAGCCGTGCGGCCGCGGCGCGCGAGCCGACCGCCGCATGCTCGGCCACGAACCGGTCGAGCCTCTCGCCGCCCGCATCCTTGGGGACGACGAGTGAGTCGTCAGGCACCGGGATCGGCCCCCGCCGGCGGCGGCGGCACGGGCGGGCGCGGCTGCTCGATCCGCATCAGCGCGAGCGCGAGCAGGAGGACGCCGACGACGATGAAGGAGTCGGCCAGGTTGAACGTCGGCCAGTGCGTGATGTGGACGAAGTCGGTCACGTGGCCCTGACGTACGCGGTCGGCGAGGTTCGAGACGCTCCCGCCCACCAGGAGGCCCAGCGCGACGGGAAAGATCGTGTGGCGCGCGCCCGATCGGGCGAAGTGCACGAGCATCCACACGACGGCCGCAGCCGTGAGCAGCGACACGATCCCGAGCCGGCCCGGGAGCACGCCGAAGGCGATCCCCGTGTTCTGGACGTGCGTGATCGAGAGGCCGGGGATCACCGAGTGGCTCTCGTTGAGCGCGATCCGGTTCTCGATCACCCGCTTGGTGAGCTGATCGGCGACGGCCGCGGCCACCGCCACCGCCGCGAATCCCGCCCATTGCAACGATCCCGCCCTGTGGGCAGGCTCGGGCTCCACGTGGACGTGGATCAGCCCCGCTCCTCGAGCCTTTTGCACTCGATGCACTTGGTCGCCCACGGCAGCGCGTCGAGGCGGTCGGACGCGATGGACTGGCCGCAGCGCTCGCAGTTTCCGTAGGTGCCTTCGCCGATCCGAGACAGCGCCGAGTCGATCGACTCGATCAGGTGGTCGGCGTTGTCTCCGATCGAGAGCTCCATCCCGCGATCGAGCGTCTCGCTGGCGCTGTCGGCCATATGGCTGTCGTTGCCGTCCTCGTCGATGGCGTCCTCCATCGACCGGGACGTGTCGTCGGTCAGGTTCTGGCGGGCCTCCACCACGCGCGCACGCTCCGACTCGAGTCGGCGGCGCGCAGCTTCGATGTCGACGACGGCCATGCCCTTCCTCCCGGCAAGCGAACTCCCCAGCCTGCCGGTCAGTATACCCAGGCGGCATTCGCCGCCCGGAGCGCTCGCGTCAGTCCCCGCCGGTGTAGTCGCCGGGTTCGACCGGGGGCATGAGCTGGGTGTGCTCGCCCTCCTGGCGGGCCCTCCCGGTGGCGTCGGCGAGGCGCTGCTCGTGGTCGCGGACGGCCTCGAGCGTGGCGCCGAGGAGGGCGCGCAGCCGCAGCCGGAACTCGGCCTCCTCGGTCAGGAGGCGGGCCGTCTCGCGGCGCACGCGCTCCCGCTCGGCGTAGGCGCCGTGCACCAGATCGCGGGCCTTGGCCTCGGCGTCGCGGATGATCAGCTCGGCCTGCCTCGACGCCGCTCCGCGGAGCTCGTCGGCGGCCCGCTCGGCGCTGACGAGCGCGCTTCGCATCGCGTCCTCGGTCTCCCGGTGGCGGGCGAGCTCGGTCTCGAGCTCGTGCACGCGGTCGTCGAGGTCGGCGCGCTCGCGCCAGACGACCTCGTAGGCGTCGGTCGCGGACTCGAGCAGATGGTCGACGTCGCTTCGGCGGTATCCGAACGGCCGCCTTCGGGGCCGCTCGTGGCGGAGCTCGACTGGTGAAAGTCCCATGCCCGGGGAATTCGGCGTCTCCATTCGGACTCCTTCCGTGCGTGTCAGATGGGTGATTCCCAATTCACGGGATGTCCTGGGCGGCGAGAACTGAGCAGTGCAAGGACGCAGGGAGGGTCAATATCGGTACGAGATATTGACCCGACCGAGGCCGCAGCAGTGCGACGGTTCGCAGCCGCAGCCCCACCAGCGCTCGCCAATCCACCACGGTCGGACGTCCAGGCGCGCGGGAATTGGGGATCAACCATCTTAAAGGCCGTTTCGGGGCTCGAAGCCCTGACCCGGGGTTCCGCCGACCATGATCATCACAAGCCCGTCGGCGCCGGCGGACGGCATGCGGGTGTGGCCCGGGTCGACGCGGAGCCACCGGCCCGGGATGAGCTCGACGTCCTCGTCGTCGATCCGCATCGAGCCGGACCCGGAGAGCACCACGTAGACCTCCTCCTGGCTCGCGTCGGTCTCGTCGTGCTCGCGCCCCGACGCGCCGGGCGGGAGCTCGAGCTGATTGATGCCGAAGCCGGTCGCGCCCAGCGCCTGGCGCATCTTCCGGAAGACGCCGAAGCTCGGCTCGACATCGGCGGCGTCGATCACGGTGTGGCCCATCGGTTCCCCCTCGTGTTACTTGAAGCCGTCGAGGATCGCGAAGAGGATCTGCAGCAGGATGCGCAGACCGAAGATCGCGATGATCGGGCTCAGGTCGAGCCCTCCCATGGGCGGCAGGATGCCGCGGAGCGGGCGCAGGACCGGCTCGACGGTGTCGTAGAGAAACGTCCGCAGCGCCCCCACCCAGCGCGTCTGCGGAAGCTGGAGCCACGAAGACAGGATGTACAGCGCGATGACGAGGGAGTAGACGAGCCAGAGCGAGTAGAGGAACTGCTCGAGCGTCGAGATGTTCACCCGAGCTCGCCCGCTCTCCGCATCGCCGCCGTCACGCCGTCGATGATGGCGCCCCGTACGCCGCGCCGCTCCATCTCGGCCAGGCCGGCGGCGGCCGTGCCGCCCGGCGAGGTGACCATCCGGCGCAGGTCGGAGCAGGCGATGTTCTCGGCAGTCAAGAGCTCCGCCGTCCCGCCGACCGTCGAGAGGATGAGGCGTCGCGCGCTCTCGTGGGTGAGGCCCGAGACGATCCCGGCATCCTCGAACGCCTCGACGATCAGGCCGAGGAACGCCGGCCCGGAGCCCGAGAGCGCCGTGGCCGCGTCGAACAGCCGCTCCTCGAGCGGCACGACCTCGCCGAGCAGCGAGAAGCACGCGAGCACCGCCTCCTCGGCGGCGGTGTCGGTGAACCTGCCGGTCGAGAAGGCGAGCGTCCCCGCGCCGACCCGCACGCCGACGTTGGGCATGAACCGGAAGACCGGGGCGTCGACGTCGAGGATCGTCTCGAGCGTCGCGGTGCCCACCCCTGCGGCGACCGAGGCGACCATCTTCTTGGGCGTGATCAGGTCGGACACCTCGCGCAGCACCCGCTCGACGTCGATCGGCTTCACGCACAGAACGACGATGTCGGCCTCGCGCACCAGCTCGGCGTTCGCCTCGACGTGGCGCACGCCCAGCCGCTCGGCCAACGATGCCGCGCGGCCGGAGCCGCGGTCGG
>JBOHBE010000429.1:0-5106 GCA_050698235.1 Gaiellales bacterium | reverse complement strand
AAGGTGGGCGAGGGCGCCGAGGACGAGGCCCTCGGTGCGGCGATCCCCGGTTGCGTCGGCCACGATGCGCGAGCACTCCTCGATCGCCTCGGGCACGGGCGTCGGCCCGTAGACGGCCGCGACGGCGAACGACGACGCGTTTCGCCGCTCCTGGCGGAAGTCGCCGGCCGCCCGGGCGTGCTCGGTCGCCCGCGCCACCGCCTGGGCCGCCTGGCCGTAGCGGAGCGCGTTCGCATGGACTGCGCCGAGGACGCGCCACGCCTTCGCCAGGCCCGCGTCGTCGCCCATGAGCTCGAACACGGGGATCGCGCCGCTGGCGATGCGGGCCGCCCGCTGCGACCAGTCCGGCGGGGGGTCGGCGTAGAACTCGACGAGCGCGAGCACGAGCGACGCATCGGCCCGGAGGCGGTGGTCTCCGGTGTCGTTGCCGGCGGCGATCGCCTGGCGGAGCACCCCTCCGGCCTCGGAGAACTCCCCGACGTCCATCAGCGCCTCGCCCAGGTCAACCAGCAGGTCGAGCCGGTCCTGGTCGTAGGCCGGAAGAAGTGCTGCCGCGCGCCGCAGCAGGTTCGCGGCGGCCGGCATGTCGCCGCGTGCGAAGGCCCGCCGGCCCGCCGCGCGGAGCCGCTCGGACGCCTGGCGGCCGATCGTGCGGCCGCGCTCGTCGAGCGGTCCCAGCTCCGACAGGTAGCCGTGCGCCTGCTCGAGGTGGTAGCCGAGGATCTCCTCGTACTCGCTGGCCCGGTCGCCGTTCACCCCGTCGGCCCAGGTCACGAACCGCTCGTGCAGCTCGGCGCGGTGGCGCTTCAGCAGCCCGCCGTAGGCGGCGTCGCGGATCAGGATGTGCTGGAACGTGTACGCGCGGCCGGTCGTCATCACGGCCGGGTGCGATTGCACGAGCCGCCGCCGCTCGAGGCCGCCCAGATCGTCTGGCACGCGGGGGCGGCGAGTATCCGGCACGAGCTCGACGACGGCCGCTTCGGGGAAGACCTGGCCGACGACCGATGCCGTGCCGACGACCTCGCGCTGCGCGTCGCCGAGCCTGTCGAGCCGGGCCGAGAGGAGCGCGCTGATCGTCGGCGGGACACCAACGTCGCCGTCGGGCGTGTCCTGGAACATTGCGAGCATCTGCTCCAGGAAGAGCGGGTTGCCGCCGGCGGTCTCGACGATCGCTCGCAGCGTCGCCGGGGGGATCGCCGGGCCGGCGGCCGCGGCGGCCAGCTCGGCGGCCTCCTCGGGCGAGAGCCGGTCGAGCTCGATGACGGTCCCGCCGGACGTGGCGGCCCAGCCGTCTCCCTCTCCCGAGACCTCGTCGCGCGTCGTGCACAGGACGAGCACCGGAGCGGGCGTCGCGGCCAGGTGCTCGACCAGGTCGAGCATGGTCGGCTCCGCCCAGTGCAGATCCTCGAAGGCGACGACGAGGGGGCCGGCGGCGGCGAGGCGGGCGAGCACGCGGCGCACGCCCCAGAAGAGCTCGTCGACGGGGTAGGCCGCGTCGGTGAGCCCGACGGCGGCGGCGGTGCGCTCGGCCGCGGCGCGGTCGCCAGCAGCGAGGGCGTCGAGCTTGGCCCGGGCCTCGTCGTGGGGGTCGTCGTCGAGGACGCCCGCCAGCTCGCGCAGGGCTTCCGCGACCGGCCAGAAGGTGATCCCCTGGCCGTAGGAGAGGCACCGCCCGCGGGTCACGGTCGTGCCCTCGGGCACCGACTCCAGAAACTCCGCGACGAGGCGCGACTTCCCGGCGCCGGCCACGGCCTCGATCGTCACCAGGCGCGCGCTCCCCGACTCGGCGACCGCCGCGAGCTCGGACCGGAGCGTTTCCAGTTCCTCGTCGCGGCCGACGAGCCGCGTCGACGGCCCGCGCGCCGGGCCGGCTGCCCGGACGCCGAGCAGCCGGAAGGCCGGCATCGGCTCGGACTTGCCCTTGAGGTCAAGCGGCTCGACCGCCTCGAGCTCGGTGACGTGCGCGACCAGCTCGCGGGTGAGCGGCCCGATCAGCACCTCGTTGGTGCCGGCGGCCTGCTCGAGGCGGGCGGCCACGTTGACGGCATCGCCGGTGACGAGCCGCTGCCCGGCGGTCGGGTCGCCCGAGACGACCTCGCCGGTGTTAACGCCGGTGCGGTTCTTCAGGGTGACGCCGAAGCGCGCGTCGAGCTCGGCGTTCAAGCCCTCGAGCGCGGCCTGCATCCCGGCGGCGGCGCGCACCGCGCGCTCGGCGTCGTCCTCGTGCAGGTTGGGGAGGCCGAAGACCGCCATCACGGCGTCGCCGATGAACTTCTCGACGGTGCCGCCGTGGCGCTCGAGCTCGGCCTGCATGACGTCGAAGTAGCGCGACATGACCGCTCGGAGCGACTCGGAGTCGAGCCGCTCGCCGATCGCGGTCGAGCCGACGAGGTCCGAGAAGACGATCGTGACCGTCTTTCGGATCTCGCGCGGGGCCTCCTCCGGGTGAAGCAGCGTGCCGCAGAAGCCGCACAGGCGGAAGCGGTCAGGGTTCTCCTCGCCGCAGCTCGGGCAGATCGCCATGCCGTGAGTCTAGGGGCGGGCCTCGCGGGAGTCGTAGCGCCAGAAGGTGGGGAGCAGAACGATGCAGACCGCCACGCCGGCCACGCACATGACGCCGCCCGAGACGATCGAGAACGGGACGGAGGTGAGCGACGCGACGCCGCCCGCTTCGACGTTTCCGAGCAGCGGCCCGGTCGAGTAGCTCACCTGCTCGATGCCGGCCAGGCGCCCGCGGAGCTCGTCGGGGATCGTCTGGTTCCAGATGGTCGAGCGGAAGACGCCCGATATCATGTCGGCGCCGCCCGCCAGCACGAGCCCGGCCAGCGCGAGCGGCAGGTTGGGCGCGAGGCCGAAGAGGATGATGCCGGCGCCCCATCCGATCGCGGCGATGCAGACCGCCGCGCCGTGGCGATGGACGTGCCCGGTCCAGCCGCTCGTCAGCGTCGCGATCAGCGAGCCCACGGCGGGTGCTGCGAAGAGGAGGCCGAGCGCTCCGGCCCCGCCCAGGTCCGAGGCGACGGCGGGGAAGAGCGCCTCGGGCATCCCGAAGAGCATCGCGACGATGTCGACGGCGTAGGTGCCGATGAGCTCGGGGCGCGAGCCGGCGTATCGGGCGCCCTCGACGATGCGGCCCCAGCTGGGCGGCTCCGCCTCGGCGGGCGGCGGGACGGCGCGCATCATCCTGAGGGCGATGAGCGAGACGATGAAGGTCGCCACGTCGACGCCGTAGGTGGCGGCGAGGCCGATCGTGGCGAGGAGCACGCCGGCGATGGCGGGCCCCGCGACCATCCCGATCGTCGCCCTGAACGACGAGAGCGCGCCGGCCGCGGCCATCTCGTCGCGCTCGACGAGGCGCGGGGTGAGCGCCTCGAGCGACGGGCGCTGGAACCCGTCGAGCGTCGCCATGACGGCGGCCAGCACGAAGATCACCCAGAGCCGCGGCTCGGGGAGGAGCGCGTTCACGACGAGGGCGGCCGACGCGCTCGCGAATGCGAGCTCGGTGATCTGCATCATCCGGCGGCGGTCGACCGCGTCGGCGAACGCGCCTCCGACGAGGGCGCTCCCGAGGAGCGGCACGAGCTCGACGACGCCGAGGAGGCCCACGACGAACGACGAGTGGCTGATCTCGTAGGCCTGGAACGGGAACGCGACGTAGGTGATCACCGAGCCCAGGAATGAGACCCCCTGGCCGATGAAGAGCAGGCGGAAGTCGCGGTGGCGCCTGAGCGGCCCGACGTCCATCGCGGCCGAGGTCAGCAGCCGGCGGGCGCCGGTCGGCTTGATCGGCGGGCCGGGCCCGAGCCGCTCGGCCTCAGCCTCGCGCTGGTCGAGGTCGTCCTGCGTCACGGCCGCGCAGGATATGCGGCTGTGTCAGTCTTCGCCGGTCGGCGGCGGGATGGCGCGGACGTGGGCGGCGCAGCCGGAGATCGGGCTGCCGACCAGGCGCTTGCGCGCGTAGGTGTAGGTGAACGTCGACGGGCGAACGCTGAAGGCGGGGACGTCGACGACGGTGGCGCGGCGGATCGCTCTGGCTCGTCCGGCGATGTAGACGTGGGAGCTGATGCGGAACTGGCCGTCGGAAAGGCCCTCGTTCATGACGACGGCCGACATGAGGAGCCGGTTTCCCTTCCACACGCAGGTCGGATGGAGCGCTGCCCCGGGCGGCACATCGACGGCGAGGACGGCTGCGGTGCCCAGGACTGCGACAGCGGCGGCGAGAATCGCGACGACGCGTGTGCTCACCGGGCCGCCATCAGCTCGGCGAAGCGGCCCGCTCCGACGTTGCCGCCCGAGATGACGACGCCGACGCGGGTGCCGTTTGTGGTCGCTCGGCCGGCGAGGAGCGCGGCCGCGGCGCTGGCGCCGCTCGGCTCGGTGACGAGCTTCATACGGTCGAAGAGGAACGCCATCGCGTCGACGATCTCGGTATCCGACACTGTGACGATTGTATCGACAACTTGACGGTTTACGGCGAACGTGAGCTCGCCGGGGATGTCCGCCTGCTGGCCGTCGGCGATGGTGCGCGGGACGGGGATGCGGACCCGCTCGCCGGCCGCGAGCGACCGGCGGGTGTCGTCGCCGGCCTCGGGCTCGACGCCAACGACCTTGATGCCCGGCCGGAGCGCCTTCGCGGCCGTCGCACAGCCCGCGATCAGGCCGCCGCCACCGACCGGGACGAGCAGGACGTCCAGGTCGGGAACGTCCTCGAGCAGCTCGAGCGTGGCCGTGCCCTGGCCGGCCATGACGAGCGGGTGCTCGTAGGGCGGGACGAGCACCAGGCTGCGCTCCTCTGCGAGCGCGGCGCCGAGCGCCTCGCGGTCCTCGGTATACCGGTCGTAGGTGACCACCTCGGCGCCGTAGCCCATGGTCGCCTCGAGTTTCGCCGCCGGCGTGTCGGCGGGCATGAGGATCGTCGCCGACGTCCCGACGAGGCGGGCGGCCAACGATACGGCCTGCGCGTGGTTCCCCGACGAGTAGGCGACGACGCCCGACTCGCGCTGGTCGGGGCTGAGTGAGGAGATCATGTTGTAGGCGCCGCGGAACTTGAACGCCCCGCCGCGCTGGAGGCACTCCGCTTTCAGGAATGCGGTGGCGCCGGTCCGC
>JBOHBE010000428.1:0-4052 GCA_050698235.1 Gaiellales bacterium | reverse complement strand
ACGAGCTGCTGGCGCGCGTGAAGGCACGGCTGCGCGCCTCGCCGCCGTCGCACCTTTCGCCGGCGGCCGCCGCCCGCCGCCCGCAGATCGATCCTCGAAGTCGCGTGCTCAGCCTTCGCGACGGCAGGAGAGTCCACCTCTCGGCGCGCGAGTATGACCTGCTGGAGTATCTCCTTCGGACGCCCGACGAGCCGGTGTCACGGGAGCGGATCCTGAGCGCGGTCTGGGACTACCAGTTCGACCCGCGGTCGAACGTCGTCGACGTGACCGTCGGCCGTCTGCGGCGGAAGCTGGAGGCCGACATCGCGATCGAGACGATCCGCGGCGGCGGCTACCGGCTCAGCCTCTGCTGACCGCAACCCGGGGAGCGTCACCAGGAACTCGGTGCCTCCGGACGCCGGGGTCCGCGCGCTGACATCTCCGCCGTGGGCGTTTGCGACCGCCCGGACGATCGAGAGCCCGAGCCCCGACCCGCCGAGGCGCCGGTTCCGCGACCGGTCGATGCGGTAGAAGCGGTCGAAGATCCGGGGGAGGGCGTCGGCCGGGATCCCTGGGCCGGCGTCCCGAACGCAGATCTCAAGCCGGCCGCCCGCGGCGCGGCTCGACACTGCAATGACGTCGCCGGGATGTGTGTGCTGGACGGCGTTCTCGACGAGTGCGTCGAGGGCGAGCATCAGCTGGTCGGCGTCGGCGATGATGCGACCGCGGGCGAGCGGCCCGAGCTGCCAGTCGCGGTTGGCCGTCCCCTGCCAGCGCTGGTGCAGCTCGGTGAGCACAGCGCGCACGTCGACGGGCTCGCGGTCGTCCGGCTGGAGCGACGCCGCCCGCTCGATCACGAGCAGGTGCCTGATCACACGTGCCATCCGGTCGAGCTCGCCGGCCACGACCTCGTACGCCTCATCGACGTCCGCGGGCTCTGGCTGCCCGATTCTGCGGAGTAGGTCCATGTGCCCGCGCGCGATCGTGATGGGTGTCATGAGCTCATGCGAGGCGTCCGAGACGAACACGCGCTGACGATCGAGGTCGGCCGCCCGGGCCGCGGCGAGCGCTTCGGCGACGGCCGTCGCCTGTTGGCGCCGGCGGACGTGGAACACCATCGCCGCGAACATGAGCGCCATGAGCGGAATCTCTGTGACCTCGGGCACCTCCTCCCACCCGACGGCGGTCGCCCACAGCGTGAGGACGCCGGTCGAGACGATGACGAACGCGAGCCCGATGAGCGTTCCGCGTAGGCGCCATGCCCGGAAGCCGTAGAGCAGCGTGAACGAGACGTAGACAAAATGGAACGGGACGGTCTCCCAGCCACTGAACGCCCGGGTCGCAATCATCCACACCATGGCTGCGAGGTTGGCGACCGCGAACGCGAGCCAGGCGAGCTCCAGACGCCGCCCGGTGTCGAGCCATCGCCGCAACCATCCGAGCATGCGTCGACCCTACCACTGCCGTATAGAATCGCTCGCATGCTCACGCTCATCGCAGACCTTCCACCTGGGGTCGTGGGCGTGGAGGCGCAGGGGAGCGTCACAGCGGACGACTACGAACGCGTGCTCGTTCCCGCCGTCGAAGCAGCTCAGGCCGCATCTGCGGATGGGAGAGTGCGGTTCCTCTATGTGCTCGGGCACGAGTTCCCCGACTACACCGCCGGCGCTGCGTGGGAGGACGCCAAGCTCGGACTCAGCCGCCTTCGAAGCTGGGAGCGCATCGCGATCGTGAGCGACGCCGACTGGCTCCACAAAGCGGTCCACGGCCTGGGTTGGATGATGCCGGGCGGTGTCAAGGCGTTCGAGCTTCGGGACGTCGACCAGGCGAAGGAGTGGGTCACCTCGTAGCGCTGAGATCGTGCTACGCCCTCGTCCTGCGTTCACCCCCCGTACCTGGCCGCTAGCCGTGCGTGGTTCGTGGGACGGAGCGCGGCATCGGTCGGTCGGGCAGCCCGATCGACGAGTACACCGTCGGGAACCCCTCGCGCCAGCTGGGATGCCGGGGCGTCCAGCCGAGTTCGCGCTTGGCCTTCGCGTTCGTGGCGCCGCGCTGCTCGGTGCTCCACAAGACCACGGCCTCGCCGGCCGCCAGGCGGGCAAGCCAGATCGGGAAGTGCCGAGGGGGCTTCGCGCCCAGAGACTCGGCGAGGACCGGCAGCCACTCCCGAACCGGCGCAGGGTCGTCATCGACCACGTTGTAGACGGCAGGCCCGTTGTGCAGCACGGCGAGGACCGTCGCCGCGGCGGCGTCGTCGAGGTGGACCCACGACCAGACCCCGCCGCCGTCGCCGATGATCGGGAACTGGCGCTTTCGCAGCGGCTCGATCGTGCCGTCGTTGGCGGCCCCGTAGAAAACGCCGTAGCGCAGCGCGATGCCACCGAACTCCGTGACCACGCGCTCGAGATGGTTCATGGCGGCGACGGACTGCTCCGTGTGGGCCGCCGGCGTCGGGTCGACCGGATCGTCCTCGGTCTTGACCGGCCCGCCCTCTCGGGCGTACCGGCCGAACGCGGCGACACTCTGCGCAACGAATCGGCGTACCCCCGCCTCTCGCGCGGCTGCCAGCAGCAGGTCGGTGCCCGTCGTTCGCAGCTCGTTCGTCGGAGCGCCGGTCTTGTCGAAGTTTCGGCTGAACTTGGCGTTCGCGAGCGCGGTCGCCTCGTGGACGATCGCGTCGGGCTCGTTCTCGAGCACGGCCTTCCGCACGGCCTTGGCGTCGAGCAGGTCGAGCATCACCGGCTTTGCGCCGAGCGCTAGCAGGCGCTCGGCGCTCGCGGGCGCGTGGTGGGCTCCGACAACCTCATGCCCGGCGTCGATCAGCTGAGGGACGAGCCGGCTGCCGATCGCGCCGCTTGCTCCAGTGACGAAAACACGCATCGTGTGCTCCTTCCATCGTTGTTCGTCATGGCGACGAACGGGAAGGCCGCCAGGGGACAGCTAGGCGCTGACCTCTGCGACGCGACGCTCGAGGAAGCGGCGCTCGGGCTCGGTGCTCGCCAACTCGAGGGCGCGCTCGTACTCGATCCGCGCCTCGTCGGCCCGGCCGAGCCGGCGCAGCAGGTCGGCGCGCGTAGAGTGGAAGTACTGGTAGCCGTCCAGGTCGAGCCGGTCGACGAGCGAGAGCCCCGCTTCCGCCCCCGAGGCCTCGGCCACAGCGATCGCGCGGTTCAGCTCGACGACCGGCGAGCCGGTCAGGAGGACGAGCTCCCCGTAGCGGGCCGCGATCTGCGGCCAGTCCCGCGGCTCCTCCATGTGGAGCGAGGCGATCGCCGCCTGGATGACGTACGTGCCGCCACCGTGCAGCGCAAAGGCCCGGTCGAGCGACTCGCGCCCGCGGGCCAGCTTGGCGGCGTCCCAGAGCGACCGGTCCTGGTCTCGAAGCAGCACGAGCTCGCCGGCCTCGAACCGCGCCTCGCGGCGCGCGTCGTCGAGCAGCATGAGCGCCTGGAGGCCGTGCACGTCGGGCTCGTCCGGCATCAGCTCGGCGAGCGCCGCCCCGAGCCGGAGCGCCTCGGCCGCAAGGTCGACGCGGCCGCCGTAGCCCTCGTTGAAGATCAGGTACACGACCGCGAGCACCGCCGCCAGCCGCTCGGGCAGCGTGCGGTCGTCCGGGACGCGGAACGGGATGCCCGCGTCCGTGATCTTGCGCTTCGCCCGCGAGAGCCGGCGCTTCATCGTCTCGTCGGGGACCAGGAACGCGCGGGCGATCTCCTCTGTGCGGAGCCCCCCGAGGGCGCGCAAGGTGAGCGCGACCTGCGCCTCGAGTCCGAGCGCCGGATGGCAGCACGTGAAGATCAGCTCCAGCCGCTCGTCGGGAAACCTCGTCTCGTCCATCTCGTCCTCCACGAACTCGGGCACCTCGAGCAGGCGCGTCTTCTCGGCGAGCGTCCGGTCGCGGCGCAGACGGTCGATCGCGCGGTTTCGGGCCGTGATCGTGAGCCACGCGCCCGGGTTGGGCGGCGTGCCGTCGCGGGGCCAGCGTTCGGCGGCGACCGCGAAGGCCTCCTGGGCGGCCTCCTCGGCGAGGTCGAAATCGCCGAGGTAGCCGACCAGGTTTGCGAGGACTCTGC
>JBOHBE010000427.1:0-2946 GCA_050698235.1 Gaiellales bacterium | reverse complement strand
CCGGGCGACGGTGTGCATGCACCTCGCGCCGACTGCGAGCCGCCGCGTCTATCAGCAGCGGGTCGGCAGGATCATGCGCCTTCACCGCCGCAAGGAGGCCGGGGTCGTGGTCGACTTCGCCGAGGTCGGCGCGCCGCACTCCGAGCGGGTCGTCACGCTCCACTCGCTGCTCGACGTCGACGCCTTCAGGCCGGGCGGCCTGGTGACGCCGCCGCCCCCGCGCCGCAGGCGAGGCCGGCGAAAGCCCGCCCGGCCGATCGTGAAGGAGGCGAACTGGATCGTCCCGGTGTCGGACGACCCGGAGAAGCGGGTCGGCGTCATCGCGAGCCAGTGGAAGCACGTCGATGCCTCGAAGCTGCCGCTCGACGAGCAACGCGCCTGGGCCGTCGTCGCCGCCCGCCAGCTCGCCCCCGGCGACGTCCATACGCTGACCGAGCGGATCGTCGGCCTCCAGCCCGAGGCGCGCGAGCTCTTCTTCTTCACCTGCGCCGCCGAGAACAAGCATCGCAAGCTACGGCTCTCGAGCCTCGGCGACCTCGCGGCCGCCGGCCCCAGCCAGACGACGTTCGCGATGGCCTGCCGGCTTGTCGAGGCGGCGCCCACCTGGCAGCAGGACCGCGGCCAGGGCGCACGGGTGCTGCTCCTCGCGATGGGCGACGGCAAGATCGAGGCGCCGCCGGACCGCATCGTGACCTGGACGTGGCAGCTCGCTCGGGCCGCGCGCGACCACGAGTACCGCTACGCCGGGAGCCACATCCAGGACGGCCGCAGCCTCCTCGGGGCGCTGGCCGGCGCCAAGTCCGACGCCGAGCACAGCGAGGCGTGCCTGCGGCTCGCGCACATCGCGCGCGACGCGCCGCTCGAGGCCGGGGCGGCGCTCCTGGCCGTGGCGGCCCCGCGGCGCGGCACCCAGGGCGAGCGGCTGATCGAGTCCGCCCGCCGCACGCTGTCGGAGGATCCGGTGCGGCTGGCGGCCGCGCTCGGTGCCAACATCCCGGCCCCCGCCCAGCGCACGAAGCAGGCGCGGAAGACCAAGCGCAAGGCCGAGAAGGCGGCCGAGACGGTGTCGTTCAACGGCGCCGTCGTCGGGTCTACCCCTCCGGCAAGCACCGTGAAGCGCGTCGACGGCGTCATCGAGGTCGAGGTGAGCCCCGCCGTCGCCGTGCGCCTGCGAGACGACGCCGACGAGGTGCTCTCGGGCCAGGTCGGGCCGGAGCTCAGGTGGCGGCTCTCAGGCGACGGCGCGCGGACGTTCGCGACCGCCGTCGAGGTGCGTGCTGCCGCCGCCGAGGCGGCGCCGCTCGCCGTGTCCGTCCCGAAGCTCCTGAACGAGCCCGACCGCAGCGAGCGCACCGCCGGTGTGCGCGTCGACGGCGCGGGGCTCGTCCTGCCCCTCGAGGCGGACGAGGCGGCGGTGCTCGCCGACGATGCCGCCCGCCGGGTGCTCGCCCAGCTCAAGACGGCAGGCGTGCGCGGGCGCGTCCGGGTCGAGTTCGAGCTACAGGGGGCGGACGGCGAGACCGTCCGCGACTCCCGTCCGGGTGCCGTCCGCAAGATCGCCCGAGGCGAGCCCGTGGGGGCCTCGCCCGACCGCCGGGATCGCCGTCGCAGAAGCCGCGGCAGGCGCGGCCGCCGGGCCGGTGCGGCCGTGCAGGCCGCCGATGCGCCAGCGGTCGACGAAGCGGCCGCGTCCGCGGCGTCGTGACGTTTGCGCGGCGGATGCCCGCGACCGAGCTATTCAGCCTGCAGTTCGCGCTCGAGGAGCAGCGCCCCGACGTCCCGGGCGCGGTGCGCAGCGTCGACGTCTCCCTCGGCGCCCGCCATCATCGCGCCTGACATGAGCATCTGCCACTGCCGGGCGAGCGCGTCGGGATGCCGGGCGCCGGCCTCCTCGGCGAGTGATCGCAGGAACGCCACGATGTGCGACCGCTTCACGATGCTCGCAAGCCGGGCCGGGCTCGCTGGATCGTGGTCTTCGAGGAGCGTGTTGTTGAAGAGACAGCCCTCGTAGTCGGCCCGGCGAAACCAGTCGTCGAACATCTCGAAGATGACGAGCAGCCGTCCGCGAGCGGTCTCTGCACGGCGGCGCGACTCCGCGATGACCCACCGGTTTATCCAAAGCTCCTCGCGTAGGTCGAGAACCGCAACGACGAGGTCGTCCTTGGATCGGAAATGGCGATACAGGGTCATCTTGGCCACGCCGGCCTCGGCCACGATCCGGTCGATACCGATCGCCTGCACGCCGTGCTGGCAGAAGAGGTCGTACGCCGTGCTGAGTATGCGCCCGCGCGCGCCGTCGATTGCCTCCTCGATCTCGTCGGGCTTCGGTGCCCGGGTCGAGCGCGCGTCACCGCCGGCAGCGTGAGGGGGAGCCCGCATTCGTTCGCTAGAATATTCGAGACCGACCGGTCTGTATCTTTCGTGTGGTATGACCCTGCAGAACGCCAACATCGAGCTCCGTCACCTTCGGTACTTCCTGGCAGTCGCCGAGGAGCTGCACTACGGGCGCGCCGCCAACCGCCTCCACATGGCCCAGCCGCCGCTCTCTCGCGCCATTCGCCGGCTCGAAAGCGAGCTAGGCGTCCGGCTGCTCGATCGCACGAGCCGGTCGGTTTCGCTGACGGCCGCGGGGCGCGTGTTCGCCGAGGAGGCTCGCGAGATCCTCTCCGGCGTGGAGTTCGCGATCCGCGAGGCGCGGTCCGCAGCGGCCGCCGAGGACGCCACGATTCGCGTAGGGTGCGTGCCCGACGCGCCCATCGACCGCCTGCACCGATTCCTGACGGGGCTGCGGGCGATCGTGCCGGGGGGCCACACGGTCGTGGAGCACGCCGCCTCGGACGCCCAGGTGCAGAAGCTCAACTCGGGCGAGATCGACCTGGCGATCGTCCATGACACCGCGGCGACCGAGGACGTCGTGACCGCGCCCGTATTCGCCGGCCAGCCGCG
>JBOHBE010000426.1:0-5331 GCA_050698235.1 Gaiellales bacterium | reverse complement strand
CCTGGAAGCCGATCAATTAATAACAATAAGACGACCAGCCGCTGGCCGCCGCCCACTTCATCTACCACGCGGGCTGGGCCGACAAGATCGAGTACGCGTTCGCCAACCGGCGGCCGCAACCGCTCGGCGTCGCCGCCCAGATCATCCCGTGGAACTTCCCGCTCCTCATGCTGGCATGGAAGGTGGCGCCGGCGCTCGCCTGCGGCAACTCCGTCGTCCTGAAGCCGGCCGAGACGACGCCGCTCACGGCGCTTATCTTCGCCGACGTGTGCCGCCAGGCCGAGCTGCCGGCGGGGGCCGTCAACATCATCACCGGCGACGGCTCGACGGGCGCGGAGCTGGTCCGGCACACCGGGATCGACAAGGTCGCGTTCACCGGCTCGACCGAGGTCGGCAAGGCGATCCAGCGCGAGCTCGCCGGCCGCGACGTCCCGCACACGCTCGAGCTGGGCGGCAAGGCCGCCAACATCGTCTTCGACGACTGCGCGCTCGACCAGGCGGTCGAGGGCATCGTGAACGGCATCTACTTCAACCAGGGCCACGTGTGCTGCGCCGGGTCGCGCCTGCTCGTGCAGGAGTCAATCCTCGAGCCGCTCATCGGGAAGCTCAGGGCGCGGCTCGCGACGCTCCGACTCGGCGATCCGCTCGACAAGAACACCGACATCGGCGCGATCAACTCCCGCGCCCAACTCGACCGCATCCAGGAGCTCGTGGCGAGCGGCGAGGCGGAGGGCGCCGAGCTCTTCCAGCCGGCCTGTGAGCTCCCCGAGCGCGGGTTCTGGTTTCCGCCGACGGTGTTCACCAACGTGGCCCAGAGCTTCCGGATCGCGCAGGAGGAGATCTTCGGGCCGGTGCTGTCGGTGATGACGTTCCGCACCCCGGCCGAGGCGGTCGAGAAGGCCAACAACACCGCGTACGGCCTCTCGGCGGGCGTCTGGACTGAGAAGGGCTCGCGGATCCTCTGGATGGCGGAGCGCCTCCGGGCGGGCGTCGTCTGGGCCAACACGTTCAACCGGTTCGACCCTGCGTCGCCGTTCGGCGGCTACAAGGAGTCGGGCTTCGGCCGCGAGGGCGGCCGGCACGGGCTCGAGGCGTACATGAGGTTCGACGGATGAGCCGGCTGCCGGTCAAGAAGACGTACAAGCTCTACATCGGTGGGGCGTTCCCGCGGTCGGAGTCGGGGCGCACGTTCGTCGTCGACGGCCAGAACGTGGCGCTCGCTTCGCGAAAGGACGCCCGCGATGCCGTCCGCGCCGCGCGTGCCGCGTTCGGCCGGTGGTCGGGCGCGACGGCCTACAACCGCGGCCAGGTGCTCTACCGGCTGGCCGAGATGATGGAGGCGCGGGCCGGCGATCTCGCGGCGGTGTGCAGCGGGCGCGACGAGGTCGAACGCTCGATCGATCGCGTGGTCTGGTACGCCGGCTGGGCCGACAAGCTCGCACAGGCGCTCGGCGGGGCCAACGCCGTCGCGGGCCCCTACTTCAACTTCACGGTGCCCGAGCCCACCGGCGTCGTCGCCACGCTCGCGCCCGACGAGCCGGCGCTCGAGGGCCTCGTCTCGCGGGTCCTGCCCGCGCTCGTGAGTGGCAACGTCGTGGTGGCGGTTGCGTCGGAGTCGGGCTCGCTGGCCGCGGTCGAGCTGGCCGAGGCGGCTGCGACCTCCGACATGCCCGGCGGCGCCCTCAACATCCTGACGGGCCGCAAGGAGGAGCTCGGCCCGATCCTGGCCGGCCACGCCGACGTGAATGCGATCGACCTGACGGGCGCGAACGGCGATGTCGCCGAGCTGGAGCGGCTCGCTGCCGGCAATGTCAAGCGGATCGTGCGCGGGATGCCTGCCGGCGAGAGCCTGTGGGAGATCGAGCCGCTGGTCGAGATGAAGACCGTCTGGCACCCGGTCGGCGTCTGACTCAGCCCGGGCGCGGCGCGAGGGCGCCCAGCACGACCCCGAACACCAGGTGCCCTCCGATCTCCTGGACGATCGTGCCGCGATCCGTCAGAAGGCTCGGCCACGCGCCGGATCTGGCGTCGGGGTGCACCCGGTCGGCGACGGCCATCCCGGGCCACAGGATCGCGTTCTCGACCTGCGCGGCGACCACGGCCCGGCCGATGCCGAAACCCCCGAGCCGGCTGAACGCGACGCCGAAGGCCGCGCCGTTGGCGATGTGGACGGCGACCCCGAGCCGTTCGTCGCCGCGGTTCGGCGAGACGAGCCCCGAGATCAGCCGCAGCTCGCGATGCGTCCCCCCGGCGAGGCGGCGGACGACAGGCTCGGCGGCGATCCACGCCGCTGCGGCGATCGCCCCGGCGGCGGCTGCCTGAAGGTCGCGGCGCATCAACAAGACGGTACATCGACAGGTGAAGATCTCTTCCGGTTCCACCGTCTGGCTGTGTATGCGGGACGTGTCGTTCCGCACATGGGCAGATTGGAGCGCATCATGGGCAAGGTACGTGGGCACACGAAGGAGCAGGGCACGGCACGGCAGGCGCCATCGTCACCGGAGGTCGTCACCGCCGGGGTCCCGCTAGGAGACGGGGACGCCGGCAGCGTCCCCTCGGCGTGGGAGCGATTGCGGTCGCGCGAGTTGGCGGTGAAGGTGTTCGTCGCCGGCGCGACCTACGTCGTCCTCATCAAATTCACCAACACCCTCGGGGCGATCGTCGGCGTGATGCTCTCGCCGATCGTCTCGGATCTCATCCGGGACTACGTCGAGCGCCATCACTGGAGCCCGCGCCGTCTCCGGCGAGGGTCCGCCGCCGTGGCGGTCGTCGGCCACGAGGAGGAGGCGTATGCGGCACGACGGCGGCCCGGCCGCGGGCCGGGTGGCGGCATTCCGGGAGCGCTGATGGCGAGTGTCGCGGCCGTCGCGCTCGTCACGGCCGGCGTTGCGGCGGCGAGGCTCGGCGGAGTCGACGGCTCCCACGTCAGGGGCGGGATTGGCTCCACCAGCACCAATCCGGGAGCCGTGCAGCGGGTGGCTGGACTGGCAGGCATGAGCCCGACATCGAGGCCGCCGGTTCTCCGCTGGCATGCGGTGCCCGGCGCCCGCCGGTACGTCGTGTTCCGCGACGGTGTCCGGGTCGAGTCGCGGACCGGGCTGCGGTTCGTCGACACCATGGTTGCGCCTGGTCGATACACCTACCAGGTTGCCGCGGAGGCACACGGCCGGATGGGCCATCGGTCTCGTCCATACACGATCGCGTTCGTTGCATCGACGCTCCCGCCGGCGACGACCCCGACGATCCTGAGCCCGACCGGTCTCGAGGCACGCGGCCCGACCACCGATCCGCCTTCGTTGGTTTGGGCCACGGTCGACCACGTGGAACAGTACGGCGTCTATCGCGACGGTGCGTTCGTGCAGACCGTCCCGACGGCGGAGTTCGTGGACCGCGCCGCGCCGCCCGGATCGCACGTCTACACCGTGACCGCGTGGGTCTCCGGCATCCAGAGCCGGCCCTCGAAGCCGCTCTCGGTTGACTATTCGCCGCTCCTCCCGGCTCCGGTCCTCACCGGCGACTCGCCGACGACGCATCCGCCGAGGTTCAGCTGGACGGACGTGCCGGGAGCTGCGAAGGGGTATGCGGTCTATCGCGGCGGCATCGAGATCACGACGACGATGAACCACGCGTACGCGGAGAAGGTCCCACTCGGGACGTACACCTACACCGTCCGGGCGATCGGTGCCGACGGCATCGAGGGGAAGGTGAGTGACGGGCTCGTGATCGACTACGTCGCCCCGCTACCGCCGCCCATCCCGTGATGCGAGATGTTGGGGCGCGGGTACCTGGCGACCCGCGCCCCAGCCTCGCGGAACGTCACGACATCGAGACGTTCTCCAGTCGCAGCTCGAGCGTCGGGTTGATCGTCGACCCGACCACCTCCTTGCGCGACAGATAGTTGAGCGTTTCGTAATGGGCGAAGATCAGCGGGACATCGTCGAAGATGATCTGGCGAAGCTGCGTGTAGAGCGCCTTGCGCTTCGCCTCGTCGGTCTCGGCGGATGCCTGGTCGATCAGCTTGTCGACCGCCGGGTTGGCGTACTGCGTCGCGTTGATCGACGCGCCCGTCTTCAGCACGAGCGAGTAGAAGTTGTCGGGGTCGATCGTGCGCTCCTGGTAGGCCGAGGTGATCTGGTACGTGCCCTTGCTGAAGTGGTCGAACCACACCGAGACGTCGACCTGCTTGATGTTCATCGTGATCCCGATCTGCTTCAGCTGCTGCTGGACGACCTCGCCGGTCTTCAGGAGTTCCCGGTACTGCGGCAGACCGAGGTACTCGACCGTGATGCCGTTCCCGTGCCCCGCCTGCTGCATCAGCGACTTGGCCTTGTCGA
Organism: Gaiellales bacterium; assembly: GCA_050698235.1. Classification (GTDB taxonomy): domain Bacteria; phylum Actinomycetota; class Thermoleophilia; order Gaiellales; family JAICJC01; genus JAICJC01. The sequence goes on along the minus strand of JBOHBE010000426.1, from coordinate 997 downwards.
GGTCAGGGCCAGCCTTGTACGGGTCCTGGCCGTCGTACCACTTCGACCCGGTCGGGACCTCCTCGGAGCCCGTCTCGCCGGCGCCGAAGTACGCGACCGTGCGGATCTCGTCGCGGTCGAGCGCCCAGGCGACGGCCTGCCGAAGCGCCTTGTTGTCGAAGGGCGGCGCCGACACGTTCATCGCCAGGTAGTCGGGGATGCCGGCCAGGGCCGAGGTGACGTAGTTGAATCGCGGGTCGGCCTTGAGCGTGGTCAGCTGCTGGAGCGGGATTGCGTCCGACCAGTCGAGCTCGCCCGACGCGAGCGCGTCGACGCGACCCTGGTCGACCGGCAGGAACCGGAACTCGACGCCGTCCAGGAACGGGCGGTCCTTCTTGAAGTAGCCGGGGTAGCGCTTCAGGGTGACGTGGTCGCCCTGCGCCCATTCGACGAACTGGAACGGCCCCGTGCCGACCGGGTTTCGGGCCGGATCCTTGCCGCTCTCGATCGCCTTCTGGTTCACGATCTCGCCGTTGTTGGAGAGGTTCGTCAGGAACGGGCCGAACGGCGTCTTCAGGTGGAAGATCGCCTGGGTCGGGCTCGCGACCTCGACGCCGTCGATCGCCTCGTAGAGCGGGGCGTAGCCGCTGGCGGTTTTCGGGTCGAGGATCCGCTCGAACGTGTACTTCACGTCGTCGGCGGTGAACTTCTCGCCGTTGTGGAACGTCGCGTTCGGGACGAGGTCGAACGTCCACGTGCGGTCGTCGTCCTGCGTCCACTTCGTCGCGAGGACGCCGTAGAACTGCTGGTCGGGCCCGATGTCGATCAGCTTCGAGAAGATGTTGTCGTAGACCTGGGCGCCCGTGTAAATCTGCGACACGCCCGGGTCGAGGCTGTCGGGCTCACCCGTCAGCGCGGCCTTCAGGGTGCCGCCCGCCTTCTGGGCGGTGCCGCCCGTCGCGGTCGTCGAGGCGCCCGCCCCCTTTCCGCCGCACGCCGCCAGGACTCCGCCGAGCGC
>JBOHBE010000425.1:0-1702 GCA_050698235.1 Gaiellales bacterium | reverse complement strand
GGCGACCCGGCGGCGCACGTCACAGAGCTGCGAGAGGTCGAACGCCAGCTCGTCGGGTGCCCCGTCCGGCTCGGGAAGCGGCGGTGTGAAGGGCTCGACGATCGCGTCGACCCCCCGGTACTCGCTGCTCTCGTGCGCCGCGCCGCCCTCGAAGACGACCGGATGGCTGCAGCGGCACTCCGCGATCACGGCGGGCTCGAGCGTCGCCGTGTCGTAGGGGCAGACGAGGAGCCAGCCCGGGCCGGACCCGAACGCGACGTTCAGGAGCTCCTCGTGGCGCTGGCACTCGACGAGCTCGTCGGGCGTGCGGGACGCCGAGATCGGCTCGCCCACCCCACGTACCGGCCGCCGGGCCGCGAGGTGTGGCTCGGCCCACTCGTGCCAGGCGTGGATGATTCGGGCCGGGTTGGCGCCGATGTCGTCCATGTCGGCGAACGTCACGTCGGCCGCGGCGGGCCCCAGCGCCTTGCGCAGGCGCCCGATCTTCCAGTCGCTGACAGCGACCATCACCGCCTCCCCGGCAGCGGTCCCCTCGCGGACGACCGGTTCGACGCGCGCCACGAACTCGTCTTCGCCGCGGTACAGGAGCGCCTCGTGCCGGAAGCTCACTGATCGGGCCCCATCCCGAGATCGTACCCGGGGGTCCCGATCCCACTCTCGGCACGCAGACCCGCGATGGCGGGGTAGAGCCGCCTGAACGCGGCATAGCCCCCGGCGTACGGCTCGCGCCACGCCGGGTCGGGCTCGATGCGGCCCGCGACTCTGACGCAGGCTTCCACCGCTGCCGGCACGTCGGCGAACGAGCCGGCGGCCACGCCGCCGAGCATCGCTGCGCCCAGAGCGGCGGCGGCGTCGGCCGCGGTGATCTCGAGCGGCAGGTCGAGCACCGACGCAACGATCCGCCGCCACAGGTCGCTGCGGCTGCCGCCGCCTCCGATCCGGCCGGCCGCCGGGCGGAGGCCCAGGCCCCGCAGGAGCTCGAGCGAGTCACGCAGGCCATATGCGACGCCCTCGAGCACGGCCCGGACGAGCGCGCCCGTGTTGTGGCTCAGGGCCAGCCCGACGAAGGCGCCCCGCACGGCGGGGTCGGCGTGCGGGGTCCGCTCGCCCGACAGGTACGGGGCAAACTGGAGGCCCTGGCAACCCGGCTCCCACGCCGCCGCTGCCTCGAGCAGGCCCTCGATCGACGACCCGGGCAGGACGGAGGTGTGCAGCCAATCGAGCGCCCCGGCCGCTGACAACATCACGCCCATTGCATGCCAGGTGCCAGGAACGGCATGGCAGAAGGTGTGCGCCGTCCCACGCGGATCGACGGCGAGCGCCGGAAGGACGCCGAACACGACGCCCGACGTCCCCACGGCGACCGACACGCAGCCGGGCCGGTCGACGCCCACGCCGAGCGCTCCGGCAGCCTGGTCACCCGCGCCGGCGGCGACGGGCACGCCGGCGCTCGTCGTGCCGGACGGGGTTCCCGACTCGCGCGCCGGGGGAAACCACTCGCGGGGGAGGTCGAGCAGGTCGAGCATCTGCTCACTCCACGTCCGGGCGCCGACGTCGAAGAGCAGCGTGCCGGATGCGTCGGACACGTCGGTCGCGAGCTCGCCGGTGAGCCGCAGCCGCACGTAATCCTTGGGCAGGAGCACGTGGGCGATGCGCCGGTAGACGTCGGGCTCGTGGCGGCGGACCCACAGCAGCTTGGGCG
>JBOHBE010000424.1:0-2402 GCA_050698235.1 Gaiellales bacterium | reverse complement strand
GCCCTTCTCCTCGAACCGGCGCTGCCAGTACGGCTCGCGGGCGATGAAGACCGGGACGCAGTTCACGAACGCGCAGCCCGCCGAGAGCACCTGCTCGACGTACCACTTCGTCGCCTCCTCGGATCCCACCGGGAGGTAGCTGACGACGACGTCGGTGCCGGTCTCCTGGAGGATCCGCACGACGTCGGCAGTCTCGCCCGGCGCCTTCTCGATCACCTTGCTCAGGTACTTGCCGATGCCGTCGTGCGTCATGCCGCGATGCACCGGCACGTTGAGCTTGGGGACCTCGGCGAACTTCACGGTGTTGTTCTGGCCGCGGAAGATCGCCTCGCCGAGGTCGCGCCCGACCTTGTCGGCGTCGACGTCGAAGGCGGCGGTGAACTCGATGTCCGAGATGTGGTACCCGCCGAGGTCGACGTGCATGAGTCCCGGGACGAACTCGTTCGGCTTCGCGTCGTGGTAGTGGTGGACGCCCTGGACGAGGGCGGAGGCGCAGTTGCCGGCGCCGACGATGGCCACCCGCACCTTGCCGGTGGGCTTCTTGTGTCCGTTGCTCGAGGCCTGATCGGCCATGCCTATCCCTCCGAGAGAAGTTGTCGTCTGACGTACACGATGCGCTGGATGACCGTGATCGTGGTGAGCGTCGCGAGCACGTAGATGCCGTACGGCAGCGATCCGTGCCCCGCGAACGGCAGCACCGCCGCCACGAGCACGACCCGCTCGGCCCGCGCCATCAGCCCCACCTCGCCCCGCAGCCCCAGCGACTCCGCCTTGGCCCGCGTGTAGCTCACGAGGAACGAGCCGACCAGCGCGACAAAGACGCAGCCGAGCGCCACCTGGTGGCCCTGCTCCGACAGCACGATCGCGATCGCGCCGAGGATCAGCCCCTCCGAGAGACGGTCGGTGGTCGAGTCGAGGAACCCGCCGAACGGGGTCAGCTTGCCGTGCGTGCGGGCCAGCGCACCGTCGAGGATGTCGAGGATCGAGCCGGCGATGAAGACCACGGTGGCCCACACGAAATGCTCCTCGACCACGAGCACCGCAGCCGCGAAGTTCATGGCGAGGCCGGCGACGGTGATCTGGTTGGGTGTGAACGGCAGCGAGCCGAGCCGGCCCATGAAGGCCATGCCAAGGTCGCGGCCGCCCTGCGTGTATCCCGTCTTCAGACGGGCGAGCGGGGTGCTCATCCCGCTCACTATACCACGGGCGCTATCTCGCGTCGGCCAACCGCGGCGCCTGCTCGAGACGCATGCGGATCCGCGCCGAGCGCGGCAGGGTCGGCCGGTACCGCTCGATCAGCCAGGCGGTCGACAGGGCGACCGCGGCGAGCAGGCCGCCGAGGATCGCATCGAGCCAGAAGTGGTTGGCCGTTGCGATGATCGAAAACACGATCAGGCACGGGTAGAAGAGCCAGGTGATGCGCAGGGGGCGGCGCCGAACGAGGAAGAAGCACGAGAGGCCGATGATGAGCGAGTAGCAGGTGTGGATCGACGGCACCGCTGCGAACGGGTTGGCGAGGTCGGCGATCGGCCCGGAGTAGTTCGAGACCGACGCATACCTGTCGAGCGTGTCGGTGAACCCGAGGTCGGTCAGCATCCGCGGCGGCGCGGTGGGGAAGAGCGTGAAGCCCACGAGCGCGATCGCGTCGGCGACGAAGACGGCGTTTCGGATGAAGTAGTAGTGCCGGTTCCGGCGCAGGTAGAGCCAGAACATGAAGACCGTCGTCACGACGAAGTGCATGTGGAAGTACGTGAAGTCGGCGATGTCGAGCGCCCAGTGGCGCTGGAGCGCCCACTGCTGGACGTCGAGCTCGTTGAAGATGCCGAGCGACTGCTCCCACGAGACCACGCGGCGGGCGTGGCCGAACGCCGTCGCGACGCTCCCCTCCGACAGGCCGCGCGTCAACTCGTACAGCACGTCGACGATCGTGAACAGCGCCAGCTGGAGGAAGAAGTCGCGCCACCCCTTGGGCAGCCATTGCGAAACGCTCCAGCGAGAGCGCGGGGTGGCCGGCGCAGCGTCCATGGCAGTCGGCATGGTAGCGAAAACCGCGGTCGCGACGGGCCCCGGACGGGCCTCCTAGCCGCCGATGTGCGACATCTCGACCTTCGGCCGGAGCGTTGTCTCGGCCGTTCGCAGCTCGGAGTAGCGGTCGGCGCGCCTGCCCCAGATGCGGCGCAGGAACGCCTCGACGTCCTCGTCGCCGGACTCGTTGCGAAGCCGCCCGCGCAGATCGTGGCCGGCAGCCGCGAAGAGGCAGGTGTAGAGCCGGCCCTCGGCCGACAGCCGGGCCCGCGAGCAGTCGTGGCAGAACGGCTGGGTCACCGATGCGATCACGCCGAGCTCGCCGGCGCCGTCGCGGTAGCGGTAGCGGCGCGCGACCTCGCCCGGATAGGCGGGCT
>JBOHBE010000423.1:0-22500 GCA_050698235.1 Gaiellales bacterium | reverse complement strand
CGATCAGCCTGAACGTCGTCCTCGTCTCGTACGTCCTCGACGTGCTCCACCTGGGGGCGACGGCGTACGGGCTCGCGGACATGACGTACGGCGTCGGCGCCATGACGTCGGGGATCTTCGCCGCGCTGCTCGTGCTGCGCGCGGGGGAGTGGCGGGCGATGACGGGTGTCATGGTGGCGCTGATCGCCTGCTACGCCGCACTCGCGGGAGTCCCGGCGGCGGTTCCCGTGTTCTACGGCATCCTCTTCGTCGCCGGCTTCTGCGCGTCGGCGTTCCGGGTGATCACGACTGCGTACCTCTTCAAGGTCGTGCCCAACGAGATGATGGGGCGGACGTCGTCGTCGTTCCTTCTCGTGTCGATGGTGCTTCAGGTCGGCGTGACGCTCTCGATCGGCCCGCTCATCAACCACACGAGCGCGGAGGGCGGCTTCGTGCTGCTCGCGGCGATCGTCGCCGTCGGGATGGTGCTCCTTCTGGCCGTTTCCACGGCGCTCAGGCGCGTGCCTGACTGCGCCGCCGAGACCGCCTGATAGCGTGCCGCGCGATGCCGCTCGTGCACGCGGTGGTGGGCTCGCTCCTGATCGCGACCAACGCGGCGGCGGCGCTCTGGGGCTTCGTCGCGTACCGGCGCGACCGTGCCCCCGGGGCGGCCTACCGCCAGCTGCTGGCCGCGGCCCAGACGCTCGTGATCGCACAGGCGACGCTCGGCCTCATCCTGCTCTCGCAGGGCGACGAGCCGGGCGACCGCCTGCACTTCATCTACGGTCTGCTCCCACTGCTCGCCGTGGCATACCCCTATGCTTTGCGCGGTGACGATGGACGACGAAACCTGCTCCTCTTCACGGTCGGCTCCGCGCTCGTCGCGGCGCTCGGGGTGCGGGCGTTCATGACGGGGCCCTCCTGATGACGCGCGACAGCATCCGCGGCTTTCTGATCATCATCGGCGTGGCGATCGTCGCGACCGTGTTCTTCAACGCCTCGCAGAGGATCGCGAGCATCGTGCTCGGCGCGCTCAGCCTCCTTTTCATCGTCCTCATGTGGTACTTCGGGTACAACTGGTACCGGTCGAACCGGATGGCGATCTCGCTCATGCCCGACCGCCAGCGGAACGTGCTCTACGCGGGGATGGGCGCGCTCACGGTCGCCTTCGGCTGCTACTCGATCGACGCCTTCGGGCTCGTCGACCTCGGGAGCTTCTTCCCGCTGCTCGTCATCGGCGGCCTGGCAGGGGCGTTCGCGATGTTCTGGGCCGTGCAGGAGTCGAAGCGCTACTACCTGTAGGGCGGCGCGGCAGGCTGACCGGTTGCGCCCCCGTGCCGGAAGTGGCAATTCCGTGCCGCTGCACCTTGCTTCCGTCCCCGACGCCGCGTACCGTCGAGGAGATGGCCTTCCAGAGATTGGCAGGAGACGGCGGGCGCGACCGCACCAGGACCGACCGGGTTCAGGCCGCGCTCGTGGCCCATCCCGAGATCCGCGAGATCGCGCTCGAGACCAATGACCGCCTGTTCGACGAGGCGGCCGAGCGCTTCGCAGCCATGCTCGGCCCCGGCGTCACAATGCGGCTCGAGGTCGCCCACGCCGTTGGGATGGTCGCCGCGCTGACCGCGCACTCCGAGTCCGGAGACGACCGCTTCCGGGCCGCCCGCGAGGTCGTGATCGCCGGGTACATCTGGCGGATGTGCGAGCTCGATCCCGAGATGTCCCGCCGCCGCCTCGCCGACTGGTCGGCCGGCTTTGGCGAGACGCCGGCCGCGGGCCGCCTGCATACGCTCCGCGAGGGCCGGCCGGACGATTGCGCCACGACCCTCATCGCCGACGCGGCCGCCCAGGCCGTCGAGGCCGGCGACCCCATGCACATGCACTCGCCCGGCGGCCCGGCGTTCGGCCGCAGGTTCCTGGGCCGCGGCGCTGCTCTGGCCCGGTCGGCGGTCCCCGCAGCCGCCCGTCTCGACGCGGCCGAGTACGACGCGCTGTTCCTCTCGGGCGTTTGCCTTCGCGATGCCGAGCCCGCGCTTCCGGAAGCATCTTCACCGGAGCGTGTGCACGTCGGCGTGACGGCAGCGGCTCCCGCGCGCAGCTAGGCCAGCGCCACGACTTCGATCTCGACGAGTGCCCCCGGGAGGGGGATCTTCGAGATCTCGATGGCCGATCGGGCTGGGAACGGCTCGGGCACCCGCTCGGCGTAGACGGCGTTCATCGCTGCGAAGTCGGAGATGTTGTCGAGGAAGACGGTCGTCTTCACGAGCTTGTCGAGCCCGCTCCCGGCCTCGGCCAGAATCGCGTCGACGTTGTCGAAACAGCGGTTGGTGTGCTCGGTGATCCCGCCCTCGACGAGCTTCCCGGTGGCCGGGTCGATCGGCACCTGCCCGGAGACGAACACGAGCCCGTTGGCGACGATGCCCTGCGAGTACGGCGCGCCCGAGACGGGGGCCGGGGCGCCATCGGTGCGAACGACGGCCTTGGTCATGCGGGCTCCATGGCGCCGATCGTAGCGCCGCCGAGCGACCGCAGCGCCTCCTCGATCGTGCACGAGATGCACGTGAAGATCGGCGTGTCGCGCTCGGTGTAGCGGCTGGCCTCGGTCTCGCGGAGCGCCATCATGAGGTCGAGGAAGTCGCCCACGTGGTCGGTCTCGAACGCCACGACGAACTCCTGGTCGTCGATCCCGAACGAGTACGTCGTGTTGATCTTCACCGTCGGGAAGCCGTGGCCGGTGGCGATGTGCTCGTTCATGATCCCCTGCCGGGCGGGCTTCGAGAGCTGGTACCAGTCGCGGGTCTTCACCATCGGATAGATGAGCAGGTAGCGCGAGTCGGGGTTCCAGACGACCTGGCCGCGCTTGTGCATCGAGCGGCCCTCGCCCTTCACGTACTGCGACCGCTTCGTCATCGAGAGGTACGCGTACGGCGTGCGCAGGTAGCCGCCCAGCGACGTCGACATGATCGCCGTCGCGACCTCGCGGAAGTCCTCGAGCCGCTCCGAGACCTTCCACAGCATGAAGTCGGCGTCGGGGCGGATCCCGTGCATCGTGTACGCGCGGATCGGGAAGCGCTCGCCGGCCTCCTCGACGACGCCCTGGAGCTCGGCCCGCGCCGCCTCCTGCTCGAGCGCCGGCAGTCGCCGGAACGCCGGGTCGAGCGCGTAGAACGAGAAGTGCACGAACTGGCGCTCCTCGCCTGCGCTGTTGTTGGGCGGCGTGTCGTCGTCGCTCATCCTGCGCCGATCGTAGCAGCCGACTTGTGACGCTCCCGCAACCGCGTGCGCCTAGTGCCGTGACGTGGGCCGGGCCTACGGTGGGCGCATGTCACGAGCGGATCATCGCGAGCGCGCACAGGCCGGCATCGAGGTCGTCGTCCTCGCGCCTGCGCTGGTGCTCGTCCTCGCGTGCGTCTGGCAGGCTGCGCTGGCCGGTTGGGCGCTGACGGCCGCCGAATCGGCGTCGCGGGCCGGCGCCCGGGCGGCGATGGTCGGCCGGCCGGCGGCCGGTCCGGCGCTGGCGGCACTCCCCGCCGCCATGCGGCCCGGCGCGAGGGCTTCGCTGTCCGGTGGGCGAGTGATTGTCACCCTCCGGGTGCCCAGCATCGTGCCCGGCTTCTCGCCGCGGATCTCGTCGTCGGCGCCCGTGGTGCGGCAGTGAATGCCCGCGGGCAGGCGGCAATCGAGCTTGTGTTCGCGGCGTGCCTGGCCGGGCTCCTGGCCGTGGGCGCGGTGCCCGTCTTCCAGGTGTGGCAGGCGCGCACCCGCGCCGAGCGGATCGCCGACCAGGTGGCCGTGCTGGTGGCCGAGGGGCGGCCACTTCCCGCCTCGGTGACGCGCGGCGCCGATGTTGACCTTCGCGGCCACGACGTTCGGGTGAGGGTGCCTGTGACGCTCGCCGGCCACGCGCTCGACGTGACCGCGACCGCTCGCACGCCGTGAACCAGCGCGGCCAGATCGCGATCGCGGCGATCGGAGGGCTGACCGCGGTGCTCCTGGGCGCCGTGGTGCTGCTCTACCTGGCTCGTATCGCCGCGGGTGGGGCGGGAGGCCAGACCGCTGCCGACATGGCTGCGCTGGCCGCCGCCCGCACGCTCGCGAGCGATCCCACGACCGCTCCCGCGCGTGTGCGGTCCTCCGCCGATGCCGCCGCCCGGGCCAACGGCGCCCGCGTTGTCAGTCTGCGCATCGAGCGCACCGGCGCCGTTGCGACCGCCGTCGATGTCACGACGGCCGTTGACGTCGACGGCACCGTCCCGGTTTCGGGGTCGCAGCATCGGCGCGTGCTCGAGCGGGCGAGGGCCGGGGTCACCTATTCGGCACAGCTCCCGGCGCAGTCATTTCGCCCGGTCGATCTGCACGGCGCGCGCGGTCCGCTGGCGGCCGTTGCAGCGGCGGAGGCGCAGGTCGGATGGCCGTACGTCTGGGGCGGCGAGAGCCGTGCCGAGGGCGGGTTCGACTGCTCCGGGCTCATCGACTACGCGTACGCCGCGGCCGGCCTCGCGCTCCCCGGGCGCCCGACCGCAGCCGAGCTGTGGCGCCTGGCCGCTCCCGAGACGCCCGATGCGCTGGCGCCCGGCGACCTGGTGTTCGTCGGCGCCGCCTCCGGAGCGCCGCACCACGTCGGTATGTACGTCGGCGGCGGCACGGTCGTCGCGGCTCCACACACGGGCGCGGCTGTTCGCTACGAGCCGCTCGCCGCCGGAGGCTGGGACGGCTACGGCCGGCTCGCCGGGCCGCCCCCGGTGGGGACGCCGATCGACCCGGCGATCGAGCGTGCGGCGCGTGCACATCAGGTCCCGGCCCATGTCCTCGCCGCGGAGCTCGAGCTCGGCGTTGCGACGGACGCCGGTTCCGCAGCCGCGGCGCTGGCGGCGGCCCAGCGCCGTCACCCGGGCGACCTCCAGGCAGCGCTCGTCGATGCGCTCGGTGACCGCTCGCTGGCCGCGGCCGTCCTTCGCCAAGGGTCAGGGCCCGGCCTCGAGGATGCAGGCGGGACGGTCCGCCTTCTCCCGGTCGGCGACCTGCCCCCGACACCGCTCCCGGCATCAGGCATGCACGTCGAGCCACTCCCGCTGTCGCCCGATCCGGTCGGCGGGCGGAGCTCGATGACGCGGCTCGTCGCGAACGTCGCGGCGGGCGCCCAGAACGTCGCCGGCCACCTGAAGGAGACCGGCGACGAGGTGACGTTCCAGGGCGCGGCGGGGCTCAAGACCTTTGGTCGGGCGGGCCTGATGGCGCTGTCCGCGCTCCTCCCTCGCCAGTGGGAGCGCGACGCCACGTCCGCCGTCGGAAGCACATGGGACGCCGCATCGGCCGTCGCCGGCATGGCGGACGGCGGCCTGCCGATGGGCATGGTCGGCCTGTGGGCAGCCCGTATCACGCTGGTCGGCACGCTCTTCTTCGCGGGGGCGAGCATGTGGGCCGCCGTCCGCGCGCGTCGCCGCGACCAGCGGATCTTCGCGGCCACGCAGGCGGCCGGCTACACGCTGACCGCCATCGGGATCGGGACCGCCGGCGGGAGTCTCATGATGGCGGGCGCCGCGACCGCCGAGATCCCACCGCTCGGGCTCGCCCTGTGCGCCGTGGGCTCCGGGCTCATCGTCGCCTCGTACGCCTTCCGCTACCGGTCCGATCTCGGACGCGCCGTGCGCGCCCCGATCCGCGTGGCCAGGACGGTCGTGCACGGCGCCCGCGATGCGGCGGGCGCCGTGCTCGACGCGGTCAACCCGTTCTAGGCCGTCGCGCCCGCAGTGACGGGGGCGACGACCTGCTCGACCTTGCCCGTGTGGACGTCGTAGATGTAGCCCGACACCGGGATCGAGGCATCGATGAACGGCGTCTGAAGGATGCGGTCGACGTCGTCGCGAACGCTCTGCTCGAGATCCGGGAACGGCAGGAAGTCGATGCTCGTCGCGTCCTGGCCGGTCTCCTCCTCGAGCTTCGCGCAGATGTCGTCGTTCGTGAACGTCAGCATCCCGCAGTCGGTGTGGTGGATCACCGCGAACTCGGTGGTGCCCAGCAGCCGCGACGAGATGATGAGCGAGCGGATGGCGTCGCCGGATGCGCATCCGCCGGCGTTTCTGATCACGTGCGCGTCGCCGAGCTCGAGCCCGAGCACCTTGGCCGGGTGGATGCGGGCGTCCATGCAGGTCAGGATCGCGACGTGGCGAGCCGGCGGCATGGGGAGGTCGCCCTGCGTGAACGAGCCGGCGAAGCTGCTGTTTGCCTCGAGCATCTTCTGGATCTCGGACATGCCTCTCCTTCCTCGGGGTTGGATGCGACAGTAGCACTCTTGGATCCATTGACGGCGTGGCTACTCTTGAGTTGAGATGGCCGTCGAACCCGCCTCAGACCGTTCAGAGCGCCTGGAGGCGCGCCTCTCGGCGTTGCCCCAGAGCCCGGGGGTCTACCTGTTTCGGAGCGCCGCGGGCGATGTCCTCTACGTGGGCAAGGCCAAGTCGCTGCGCTCGCGGGTGCGGTCGTACTTCCGGCGCGAGGCGTACGCCACCGCCAAGACCGCCGAGCTGGTCGAGCGGATCGACGACATCGAGTTCGTCTCGGCCGAGTCCGAGACCGAGGCGCTCTTCCTCGAGCAGAACCTGATCAAGCGCCACCGGCCGACCTTCAACATCCGGCTGCGCGACGACAAGTCGTACCCGTACATCGCCGTGACGGTCGCCGACGAGTACCCGCGCGTCATGTTCACCCGCGAGCGGCACCGAAAGACCGTGCAGTACTTCGGCCCTTACTCGAGCGCCAAGAAGGTGCGCGAGACGCTCGACGTCCTGAACCGCGTGTTCCCGTACCGCCCGTGCGAGGGCCCGACGCCCGGCCGCCGCTCCGGCGTGCCGTGCCTCGATTATCACATCGGCCGGTGCGCGGCCCCGTGCGTGGGCTACATCTCCGCCGAGGAGTACCGCGCCGTCATCGACTCGGTGGTCGAGTTCCTGTCGGGCCGGGTGCGCCCGCTCGAACGCCGGCTCGAGAAGGCGATGAAGGACGCCTCGGCAGCGCACGAGTTCGAGGATGCCGCCCGGTACCGAAACCGGCTGATGGCCGTCCGCCATCTCTCCGAGCGGCAGGTCGCCGATCGCCGCAGTATGGGCTCGGCCGACATCCTGGGGGTGGCGTGCGGCGAGGACACCGCCAACGTCCAGCTCTTCCACCTCCGCGACGGACGCCTCTCCGACCGGCACGGCTTCTACCTCGAGAACGCCGCCGGCCGCAGCGAGTCCGACGTGCTGTGGGGCTTTGCCCTCGAGTACTACGGCGGACAGGTTGCGATCCCGGGCCAGGTCGTCGTCCCGCGCGGGTTCGAGGACGCGGACCTGCTCGAGCTCTTCATGTCCGACCGGCGCGGCTCGGCCGTCGAGGTGCGCTCGGCACAGCGCGGCGAGAAGCGGCGGCTGGCCGACATGGCGGCCCGGAACGCCCGCCTGGCGCTCGAGCACGACACGATCCTGCGCGAGCGCACGCGCGCCCGCCGGATCGAGGCGATGGAGGAGCTTCGCGAGCAGCTCAACCTCGAGTCGCTACCGATGCGGGTCGAGTGCTTCGACGTCTCGAACCTGGGCGAGACGAATCCAGTCGCATCGATGGTCGTCTTCGAGGACGCGGTCGCGAAGAAGTCGGACTACCGCAAGTTCGGGATCCGCTCGCAGGGCCCCGACGACTTCGCGATGATCGCCGAGGCGGTCAGCCGCCGGTTCGCGCGGATGACCGACATGGACGGCGATCACTACGACAAGAGCTTCGCCACCTGCCCGAACCTGGTCGTCATCGACGGCGGCAAGGGCCAGCTCGGCGCCGCGATGGACGCGATGGCCGCGTTCGACCTCCCGCGGGTGGCCGTCATCTCACTGGCTAAGCGCGAGGAGGAGGTCTTCGTGCCCGGCCGGTCCGACCCGATCCTGCTCGACCGTCGATCGGCCGGCCTCCAGCTCCTCCAGCGGGCCCGCGACGAGGCGCACCGGTTCGCGCTCGGCTTCCACCGCAGCCGCCGTGGCAAGGCCGCGGTCGACTCGATCTTCGACAGCCTGCCCGGGGTCGGGCCGGCCCGCCGCCGGATCTTGATGGAGCGCTTCGGAACGGCCGACGCGCTGGTGAGCGCGAGCCGCGACGACCTCGAATCGGTGCCGGGGCTGCCTGGCAAGGTGGGGCGCGAGATCCATGCGGCCCTGCATCGCACCGACTGAACTTCGGCTCGCCCGTGGGCGTCAAAGAGGCATGAGACGGATCGCGATCGTCGCTGCGGTGCTCGCAGGGCTGGCCGGCGTGGGCGTGGCGGCACCCAGCGCGCACGCGGGGTGCGCCTTCATCGTGGTCTGGCACGACCGCGCGTACATCGCCTACGGCAGCCCTGCGCGGACGAGCATCACCAAGCCGGGTGCTCCGATCACCGGAGTCGTTGAGCCCGGGTGCAACGACACCGTGGGCGCTGACGAGCACCCGACAGCGACGGCCGCCCGGCAAATCGTTGGCGTCTCGCCGGCGGTCGCGATCCTCGTGCGCGGAACGCCGCTCGTCGCGTGGGGCTACCTCCCGGCCACCGGGTTCCTCACGAGCGCGACGTTGCCGCACGACGAGACCCGCGGGTGCACGCTCGGCGGCCGCGTCCGTATCACGGGCCCTGCGCACCTCGGGCTCGGGTTGCTGAACGTCACGGTGAACGACACCACCGTGCGCCTGCACCACCTCCTGAACGGCGCGGCCCAGATGTTCCCGGACGGGTACACACGGATCGACGGCCTGAAACGAAACGGCCTTCCGTACGTCGGCGAGGGCCAGCTCGTCCGGGTCGACGCCCGCTTCTGCAAGGTCGCGGGCTCGGTCGGGACGAAGATCGTCGCCCGCCACATCGTGCCGGCCGGGCCGATCGTCGCGCCGGCCACGGCCGAGGACATCCTCGGCGCCGACTGGCGCGGCAGGCCGGACGTGGTGTCGAGGGCGATCGGCGGGCACTCGCTGGCCGTCGCCATCGTGATCCTGGTCGCCGGGGTGGTCGTCGGGACCATCCTGACGCGTCATCGCCGACGGTCGCTTCCGCCCCCCACGGGGTAACCTCACGGGGTGCCGCTGATCCCGGAGCCGCCCACCGGCGAGTCCCTGCTGGTGCGCCGCCCGCGCCGCGGAGTGCGGGTCGTGTGCCTCGGTGGAGGGACCGGTCTCTCGACCATCCTCCGGGGCCTCAAGCGAGTGGCGAGCGTGACCGCCGTCGTTACGACAACCGACGACGGCGGGAGCTCGGGGCGGCTGCGCCGCGACTTCGACATGCCCGCGCCCGGCGACCTGCGCAGCTGCCTGGCGGCGCTGGCCGAAGACGAGTCGCTCGTCGGTCAGCTCTTCCAGCATCGCTTCACGACGGGCGAGCTCGCCGGCCACAGCTTCGGCAATCTGTTCCTGGCCGGCATGACCGATCTCCTGGGAAGCTTCGACGAGGCCGTCTCGGCGTCGGCCCGCGTGCTCGCCGTCGCCGGGCAGGTGGTCCCCAGCACGGTCGAGCTGGTCGAGCTCGTGGCGCGCTTCCCGGACGGCCACGAGGTGCGTGGCGAGAGCGCCCTCGCCGCGGACGGCGCCCAGTGTGAGCGGGTGCGGCTCGACCCGCCCTCACCGGCCGCCCATCCCCGGGCGCTCCAGGCGCTCGCGCGGGCCGAGCTGATCGTGATGGGCCCGGGAAGCCTCTACACGAGCACCATCCCGCCGCTGCTGATCCCCGGCCTCGCCGAGGCGGTGCGTGCGGCGACGGTGCCGCGCGTGTATGTCTGCAACTTGCTCCAGCAGCCCGGCGAGACCGAGGGCTACATGGCGTCCGACCACGTCGCGCGCCTCTACGACCACGTCGGCGAGGGACTGGTGGACGTCGTCGTCGTCAGCCGCAACCGCGCCCAGTTCGGGACGCCCGTCGTCGTCGATCGCGGCGGTCTGCGCCGGCTCGGCGTCCAGGTCGTCGGTGCGCGCCTCGCGGCGGAGTGGCAGCACGACCCGGACCGGCTCGCACGCGTTCTCGTGCGCCTCGCCCGGCGCCCCCGCGTCCCGGTGTGAGCGCGTCGTTCGCAGAGCGCGTGCGCCGCGAGCTGGTCGAGCGGCCGCCGCGGCGGATCTGCTGCCGGCGGTCGTTTCTCGCCGGGCTCATCCGGCACGCCGGGACGCTCGAGGTGAGCTCGGACGGCCTGGCGGTGCGCGTCGAGACGGCCGACCCGGCCGCGGCCCGGCTCGCGTTCGGGCTCGTCCGCTCCCTGGGAGCCGACGCGCAGATCGCCTCGTTCCGGGAGCCGCGCTTCGAGCGTCGCAATCGCATCCTCGTGCGCGTCGAGGGCGGCCACGGCCTCCAGCTGATGCACGAGATCGGCGTGCTCTCGGCGGCGCTCGAGCCGCTGGCCGAGCCGCCGCGACGCGTCGTGGCCCGGCCGTGCTGCCGGGCGAGCTACCTGCGCGGCACGTTCGTCGCCGCCGGCTCTGTGTCCGGCCCGAGGTCGGCGGGGCATCTCGAGATCCGGGCGCACGATGCGGATGCCGCCGAGGTCGTCGTCCGGATCGCCCGCGAGGAGGGGATCGCCCTGGCTGTCGCGCGCCGTCCGTCCCACGCCGCCGCCTATTCCAAGTCGAAGGCCGCGATCCGCGACGTCCTCGCCCTGATCGGCGCGCACGACGCCGTGCTGGCGTTCGAGGAGGCGGCCGTCATCGCCGGCACGCGCGAGCGCGCCAACCGCGTCACGAACTTCGACCGCGCGAACCTCGTCAGGCTGGGAGGCGCGGCGCGGGCGCAGCGGGACGCGATCGCCGCACTCGACCTGAACGGCCTCGACCCGCCCCTGCGACAGGTGGCCGAGCTCAGGCTCCGAAACCCGCACCTCTCCCTGGCACAATTGGGGCGGCGGGCCCGTCCGCCGCTTCCCAAGTCGACCGTGGCCGGCCGGATGCGGACGCTCACATCGTTAACATCTCGGGCCGATCCGCTAACAGATCGCTAACTATTTACCCCTTTTGGGGGTGGCTGCAAAAGCCCTGCTCAGCGACAATATGTGCAGTGTTCTCGTGGGTGGCCGAGCATCCCCTGCGCGACGGATCCAGACCCCATCTGTTGCTGCCCGAATCCGCCGGCCACCCGCGATAACCGCTCTCCAGAGATCGGCGGATGGGAATCGCTGATTGACGACTAGACTTGCCTCCCGTCGGCGACCGCCTGGGGGCATTTCATGAGCGTACGGGTAGGAATCAACGGGTTCGGCCGGATCGGCCGCAACGTCTTTCGTGCGATGCGCGACCGCGCAGAGGGCGTCGAGGTCGTCGCGGTGAACGACATCACCGACGCGGCCACGCTGGCCCACCTGCTGAAGTACGACTCGGTGCACGGCCGCTTCGGCGGGACGGTCGAGCACGGCGACGACGGTCTCGTCGTCGACGGCAAGCCGGTGCGCGTGCTGGCCGAGCGTGACCCCGGCGCGCTGCCGTGGTCGGACCTCGGGGTGGAGGTCGTCATCGAGTCGACCGGCCTCTTCAACTCCGGCGAGAAGGCGGGCAAGCACCTCGCGGCCGGAGCCAAGAAGGTCATCATCAGCGCCCCGGCGACCGAGCCCGACATCACGCTCTGCATGGGCGTGAACGACGACGCATACGACCCGGCCCAGCACAACGTGATCTCGAACGCGTCGTGCACGACCAACTGCCTGGCGCCGCTCGTCGCGGTGCTGCACGGCACGTTCGGTCTCGAGCGCGGGTTCATGACGACGACCCACGCGTACACGAACGACCAGAAGATCCTCGACCTGCCGCACAAGGACCTCCGCCGGGCCCGCGCGGCGGCCGTCAACGTCATCCCGACGTCGACGGGCGCGGCCAAGGCGATCGGCCTCGTCATGCCCGAGATGCTCGGCCGGCTGGACGGGATCTCGATGCGCGTGCCCGTCCCCGACGGCTCCGTCGTCGACCTCATCGCGCAGGTTGGGCGCGAGACGACCCGCGACGAGGTGAACGCGGCGTTCAAGGCGGCCGCCGAGTCAGGGCCGCTCGCGCCGGTGTTCGACTACAGCGACGAGCCGCTCGTGTCCGGCGACATCGTCGGCCAGCACTGGAGCTCGATCTTCGACTCGAAGCTCACGATGGTGAACGGGAACCTGGTCAAGGTCGTGTCGTGGTACGACAACGAGTGGGGCTACTCATGCCGCCTCGCCGACCTGGTCCAGAAGGTGCTGTGAAGACGGTGCGCGACCTGCCCGTCGAGGGCAGGCGGGTGCTCGTGCGGGCGGACCTGAACGTGCCGCTCGACGGGGTGCGGATCACCGACGACACGCGCATCCGGGCGTCGCTCCCGACGATCCGGTATCTGCGCGACCACGGCGCCGAGGTGATCGTCTGCTCGCACCTGGGGCGCCCGAAGGGCGAGGTGCGGCCCGAGCTCTCGCTGCGCCCGGTCGCCGATCGCCTGGCCGAGCTGCTCGGTGAGCCCGTCGCGTTCGACGGCGAGTCAGGCCCGGTGCGCCTGCTCGAGAACCTGCGCTTCGACCCGCGCGAGGAGAAGAACGATCCTGCGCTGGCCGCCGAGCTCGCGTCGCTCGCCGACGTCTTCGTGAGCGACGCGTTCGGCACGGTGCACCGCGCTCACGCGTCGACGGTCGGCGTGGCCCACCTCCTCCCGAGCGCCGCCGGCCTGCTGCTGGCGTCCGAGCTCGAGGCCTTCGTCCGCATCCTCGAGAGCCCCGAGCACCCGTTCGTCGTCGTCATCGGCGGCGCGAAGGTGGCCGACAAGATCGGCGTCATCGACCGCTTTACGGGCCTCGCCGATGCGGTGCTCATCGGCGGCGCGATGGCGTTCACGTTCCTGGCGGCGCGCGGCGTGGCCGTCGGGGCGTCGAAGCACGAGGACGCGGATGGCCAGGAGGTGGCCCGGCGCGCGATGACCGACGCCGGCGAGCACGGCTGCGAGCTGGTGCTGCCCAGCGACGTCGTCATCGCCGAGCGCGTCGAGGCCGACGCCCCGACCCGGGTCGTCGCAGCCGACGCCATCCCCGGCGGCTGGATGGGGCTCGACATCGGTCCCGAGACTGCGGCCGCGTATGCCCGCAGGCTGGAGGCCGCGCGCACGATCTTCTGGAACGGGCCCATGGGCGTGTTCGAGCTGGCGGCCTTCGCAGCGGGCACGCTCGCTGTCGCACATGCGGCGGCGGAGTCAGACGCCGTGTCGGTGGTCGGCGGGGGCGACTCGGTCGCGGCCGTCAACCAGGCCGGGGTCGCCGATCGCATCACCCACGTGTCGACCGGTGGCGGCGCGGCGCTCGAGCTGGTCGAAGGGCGCACCCTTCCCGGGGTGGAAGCGCTCGAGGAGGCAGCGGCATGAGCAGGCGCCCGTTCGTCGCCGGCAACTGGAAGATGCACAAGACCGCGGCCGAGGCCGCCGACTTCGTCGCTCGCCTGGCGGCGTACGTGCCGGCGAGCGTCGACGTGGCGGTGTGCCCGACGTATACGGCGCTCACCGAGGCGGCGGGCGCGGCATCGGGCCTCAGGATCGCCGTCTACGCCCAGAACATGCACCAGGCGGCGAGCGGTGCCTTCACGGGCGAGATCTCGGCCGAGATGATCCTCGATACCGGAGCCGACGGCGTGCTCCTCGGCCACTCCGAGCGGCGGCAGCTGTTCGGCGAGACCGACGAGGGCGTGAACGCCAAGCTGGCGGCCGCGCACGACGCCGGGCTCTGGGCGATCGTGGCAGTCGGCGAGACCGAGGCCGAGCGCGAGGCGGGCGAGACCGAGCGGGTGCTCCGCCGCCAGGTCGAGGGTGCGCTCCGCGACATCGGCGCCGAGCGCGTCGCCGAAACGACGATCGCGTACGAGCCCGTCTGGGCGATCGGGACCGGACGAACGGCGACGCCCGCGATGGCGCAGGAGGCACATGCCGGGATCCGCTCGATCGTGGCCGAGCTGCGCGGCGACGACGTGGCCGAGGCCGTGCGGATCCAGTACGGCGGCTCGATGAAGCCCGAGAACGCAGCCGACCTCCTGTCGGAGGACGACATCGACGGCGGCCTCATCGGCGGCGCGAGCCTCACGGTCGAGGACTTCGCGGCGATTCTCGTCGCCGCCGCGTCGTGACGACCCCGCTCGTCTGTCTCGTGATCCTCGACGGCTGGGGCCTCGCTCCTCCCGGGCCGGGGAACGCCGTCGAGCTCGCCCACACGCCGACCTTCGACCGCCTGTGGGCGGCCTACCCGCACACGCAGCTCGACGCGTCGGGCCGCGCGGTCGGCCTGCCCGACGGGCAGATGGGGAACTCGGAGGTCGGGCACACGAACCTGGGAGCGGGACGTGTCGTGCGCCAGGACCTCGTGCGGATCGACGACGACATCGAGTCGGGTGCGTTCTTCGAGAACCCGGTGCTGGTCGAGGCCTGCCGCGCGGCGCGCGGCTCGGCGCTGCACCTCCTGGGGCTCGTGTCCGACGGCGGGGTGCACAGCCACCTGCGCCACCTGCGGGCGCTGATCGAGCTCGCGAGCCGCGAGGACGTCGAGCGCGTCCACGTGCACGCCTTCACCGACGGGCGCGACACGTCGCCGCACGGAGGTGCGGAGTACCTCGACGGGCTCCCCGGCGTCGCCACGGTCGTCGGCCGCTACTACGCGATGGACCGCGACCGCAGGTGGGATCGCGCCAAGCGGGCGTACGACGCGATGGTGCACGGCGTTGGGGCGCGCGCGGACGACGCGGTCGAGGCCGTCAGGGCGAGCTACGCCGCCGGCGTGACCGACGAGTTCATCGAGCCGGTCGTGGTCGGCGACCCCTCGGCGGGCCGGATCCGGTCAGGCGACGCGGCGATCTTCTTCAACTTCCGGCCCGACCGCGCCCGCGAGCTCTCGTGGGCCCTCACGCAGGCCGACTTCGCCGGCTTCGACCGCGGGCTCGATCCGCCGCTTCCCCGCTACGTGCAGATGACGGAGTACGCCGACGACATCACCGCCCCCGTCGCGTTCCCGGGCGAGGACCTCGCCGACGTTCTGGCGCAGGCGCTCGCCGGCCACGGCATTGCGCAGCTCCACGTCGCCGAGACCGAGAAGTACGCCCACGTCACCTACTTCTTCGACGGCGGCTCCGAGACCCGGTGCGCCGGCGAGGAGTGGGAGCTGGTCGACTCGCCGCGCGACGTCCCGACCTACGACAAGAAGCCGAGCATGAGCGCCGGCGAGGTTGCCGACCACGTCGTCAACGGCCTCGCCGACGACCGCTACGGCTTCTGCCTCGTCAACTTCGCGAACCCCGACATGGTGGGCCACACGGGAGTGATCCCGGCGGCGATCGAGGCGGTCGAGACGGCTGACCGCTGTCTGGCCCGTGTCGCCGGAGCGGTCGCCGCCCGTGGCGGGGTCTGCCTCGTCACCGCCGACCACGGCAACGCCGAGACGATGCTGCGCCCCGACGGCTCGCCGCACACGGCCCACACGACCAACCCCGTCCCGCTGATCGCCACCGACGAGGCGCTCACACTGCGAAGCGGCGGCCGGCTGGCCGACATGGCGCCCACGGTGCTCGACCTGCTCGGCCTCCCCGCGCCCGCTGCGATGAGCGGCGAGTCGCTGATCGAGTGAACTCCGCGCCGGCCCCGGTGGTTTGGCATGGAATGGCAATCCGCGGATCCGCAATGGCCCAGCCCTCAGGCATCCGTATGGCCGGGTGTCTATACTCACGCGGGTTTTTCGCACCGGCTCGAACACTTTGGCCCTTCCGCAGCCAGATCCCGATGTCCTGCGACTCGCTCGTCGAGGCGACGAGCGAGCGTTCGCGATCATCGTCCGGCAGTACAACGGGCCGGTCTTCAACTACGTGACGCGCGTGCTCTCCGGCGACCGGGCGCTCGCCGAGGACATCTGCCAGGAGGTCTTCATGCGCGTCTACCAGGCGCTGCCCGGCTTCGACGGGCGGTGCCAGTTCACGACGTGGCTCTTCCAGGTCGCGAAGCACCGCGTCGTCGACGAGCTTCGCGCCCGTGAGCGGCGCGGTCGCCCGGCGCTCGAGCTGGAGGCGGCCCCGCAGCTTCACCTGGCCGTCGCGCCGCCCGACGCCGACGACGGGATGGACGCTGTCTGGATCGCGATCGGCGCCCTCTCGGTCGACCTGAAGATGGCCCTCCTCCTGCGCGACCTCGTCGGCCTGAGCTACGCCGAGATCGCCGAGTCGCTCGATACGACGCTCGCCACGGTCAAGTGGCGGATCTACAAGGCACGTGAGACCGTCGTGGCCGAGCTGCTCCGCGAGGGCTACGACTTCGGTCACCGCCGGGCCGTCGAGCCGCCCGTCGCGATCGGCTAGGACATTCTCCACACGGCCTGGGTGTACGCCACGCGAAGCCCGGCGCGCTCGAGGTTGCGCTGGCTGCCCGAGCCGAACTCCGCCAGCGACGCGACCGTGTCGCAGCCTGCGGCCGCGGCGTCGGCGATCCGGCGCGCGAGGAGCGCCGTCTGGCAGCCGCGGCCGCGCATCGCGGGCGCGGTTGCCGCGTTCGCGAGGTACCCGAGACCGTCGCCGATGGTGAGGGCCGCCGTCGCCGCGGCGACGCCGTCGACACGCGCGACGTAGAGGCGCCAGCCCGGCTGCCCGAACCAGCCCCGCACGGCCGCCTCGGCCGCACCGCGATCGTCAGGCGGCACCTCGTGCCCGTCGAGGTGGATACGTGCGAACTCGGGCATGTCGGCCGCGGTCGCCTCGGCCACGTCGACGCCTGCCGGAGTAGGGAGCGCGGCCGGTGCGCCGTGGAACGTGCACCAGAACCCCGTCTGGGCCCAGCCCGCGGCCGTCATCCGCTCCATCAGCGCGTCGGCCCCGGGGACGGGGGCGATCTCTGTCCACCCGCGCAGCCCGGCGCCGCGATAGAACGCTGTGACGCCCGCGACCTGGCCCTCGTCGGCCGGGTCGAGGCCGTGCACCGTGTTCACGAAGTCGAGATCGGGCAGCGTCTCGCAGGCCAGCGCGACCGCCCCGTCGATCCGCTCGACGGTGACGCCGGCCGGATTGCCCGGGAGGTCCCGCATCGTCTCCACCCACGCGATCATGAAGGCGGACGCCGAGTGGCGGATGCGCGCGGTCGTCATCGCCCCTCGGCGAGCCGCGCGGCCAGGCGCAGCGGAAGCCCGGCATCCCGGATCGCGGCCTGGGCGCCGCGGATGTCGTAGTCGGCCCGGAGCCACGTCGCCGTGCCCTCGGCCGTGTCGAGGATCACGTAGCCCGCCCGGGGGTCGCCGTCGCGCGGCTGGCCGACGGATCCCGGGTTCACGATGAACGGCCCCTCGCCATGCGCGAGCGTCGCGCCCGCCGCCACGGTGCCGCCGACCAGCTCGCCGTTCTCGTAGCCCCAGAGGAGCTGCACGTGGCTGTGGCCGACCAGGCACAGCGGCCGGCGCTGCCGCTCGAGGCAGAGGGCCGCCGTCCGCGGGTCGACGACGTACTCCCAGACCGGGTCGCGAACGCTGCCGTGGAACATCTGCACGCCCTCGCGCTCGCCGCCGGGCATGCGCGTGCCGAGCGCGGCGATCTGCTCCTCACTGAGGACGGTGCGCGACCACTCGGCGGCGTCACGGGCGTCGTGCGCGAACATGTCGATGTTGATGATCCCGGCCACGACCAGGTCGTGGTTCCCGGCCAGGCAGACGGCTGCTCGCTCGTCGACGATCTCCATGCACCGCACCGGGTCGGCGCCGTAGCCGACGACGTCGCCGAGGCACCAGGTCTCGTCGACCTGCGCCGCGTCGATCGCGTCGAGCACAGCCTCCAGGGCCTGGACGTTTCCGTGCACGTCCGAGATGACAGCCACTCGCATCGGCGCACTATAAGGTTGGCCTGTGAGCCTCGCCGCCGTGCAGCTCTGGGCGTGATCCGGCGCATCCCGGGGCTCGTGCTCGTCGCCGGGCTGGGCGGGCTGGCTGCGTGGCTGTGGCAGGCCGACCTGCCGCCCAGGGTGCCGCACCTCGCGGCGCGGGCCGTGTTCACCCAGGCCCAGATCGATCGCGCCGCCGACTACCGCGAGCCCGGGTACATCCTGGCGGTCGTCGGCCTGATCCTCGGGCCGGCGACCGCGCTGGCCTGGGCCCGCTGGGGGAGGGTGGGAGTGATCCGCGGCCTTCCGCCGTCGCTCGCGGGCGGCATCGCCGCGGCTCTGGCGGCCGGCGTCGCCGCTGCCGTCCTCGTTCCACTCGGCTACGTCGGCCATGTGCGCGCCGTGAACGCGGGGATCGATCTGCGCTCGGCGGAAGAGTGGGCGCGCGACGCGGCGATCGGCTTGGTGACCTGGACCGCGGGCGTCGGGGTGGCCTACACCGCGTGCCTCGCCATCGGACGGCGCGCGAGACAGCCCTGGCTCGCCGTCGGCCTCGCGGCATGGGTCGCCGTCGCGGTGTTCGTGGCGATCCAGCCGGTCGTCATCGATCCCCTCTTCGCGTCGACGCGGCCACTCCGAAACCCTGGGCTCGAGACGCTGCTTCGGAGCGTCGAGCACCAGGTGGGTGCGAGCCCCGGCTCGGTCTCGGTGTCGGATGCGTCGTCACGGACGACCGAGGAGAACGCGTTCGTCGACGGCGTCGGCCCGACCGAGCGCATGGTGCTCTATGACACGGTGCTGCGACGCGCGCCGGACGACCAGACCCGAGCACTCCTCGCCCACGAGCTCGGCCACGTGAAGCGCCGCCACACCCTGAAGGGCGTGCTCTGGTTCGGCGTGCTCGGGCTGCCCGCGCTGTGGGTGGTGCTGTCGGTCGCAGAGCGTTTGGCCCGGCGCCGCGGCCTCGACGGAGCCCGCGACCCGCGCGCGGCGCCGCTCGTCGTGGCCGGGCTGCTGGTGGCCGCCGCCCTGCTCACGCCGGTCGAGAACGGCATCTCGCGGCGATACGAGGCCGAGGCGGACTGGGTCTCGCTGCGTGCCACGGGCGACGGAGCCGGGATGGCCGGGCTCCAGAAGCGGCTCGCGCTCGCCGATCTCGCCAACCCCGACCCACCGGGCTGGGCGGTGGCTCTGCTCTTCGACCACCCGCCCGTGGTTGACCGGGTTGCCGTCGCCCGAGCCTATCCGTCGTCGTGATCGCCGTCGAACTCGGGAAGGTTCTTGATCCCCTCCCGAGTCTGCCACTTCGAGTAGTTGTCGCCCATCGCTTCGAGCAGCTCCTTCATGAAGCGCGGCGACAGGTTCACGCGTGACACGACGACGCCCGGCACCTCTTCCTCCTCGACCTCGTGGTCGATCCGGGCGAACGTGATCGTGAACTCGTAGTCGGAGTGACTGACGTTGGCGAAGTTGGCATAGACGCCCGCCATCACCTCAGGAGAGAAGTGAATGTTGAGCCGACGCTCCTGTGGTTCGTCCTCGGCGTCCATGCGGCCACACTACCATCGTTAGGATCCGGCCCATGTCCCCAAGCGCCGTGGAGGAGCTCGCCCGGCCGGTCGAGGCTGCGATCGCCGAGGTCGGCGGCGACGGCATCCCCGCGCGCCTCGAGCGCCCGGCCGATCCGGCGCACGGCGACTACGCCACGGCGGCAGCGCTTCAGCTCGCCAAGCCGCTGCGCGCCGCCCCCCGCCAGATCGCCGAGCAGATCGCCGACCGCATCGACTCGCCGTTCATCGCCTCGGCCGAGGTGGCCGGTCCGGGGTTCGTCAACCTGCGCGCGACTCCGGCGTGGTACCGCCATGTGGTCGAGAGCGTGCTGGAGCTGGGGCCGCGCTACGGCGCGGGCGGTGCGGCCGCCCCGAAGAAGATCCAGGTCGAGTACGTGAGCGGCAACCCGACCGGGCCTGTGACCGCCTCGACGGCCCGGAACGCCGCCTACGGCGACTCGCTGGCGCGCCTCTTCGAGTTCGCGGGCCACGAGGTCCAGCGCGAGTACTACTTCAACGACGCCGGCCGCCAGATGGACCTGTTCGGCGCGTCACTGCGCGCCCGGGCGCGCGGGGAGGACGTGCCCGAGGGCGGCTACCAGGGCGCGTACATCGAGGATGTCGCCAGGGCGCTCGGGCTCGACCCGGACGCCCCGGCGGACGAGTGGCGCGCACGCGGCGCCGCCGCCATGGTCGACGACATCAAGCAGACGCTCGAGCGGTTTCGAGCCAGCTTCGACCGGTTCTTCCTCGAGCGCTCGCTGTACGAGGACGGCTCGGTGGCCCGGGCGATCGAGGCGGTGCACGCCGGAGGCCACACCTACGAGAAGGACGGCGCCGTCTGGCTGCGCTCGACCGACCTGGGTGACGACAAGGACCGCGTGCTCGTGCGCTCCGACGGCACGCCGACGTACATCGCCGGCGACCTGGGCTACATCGTCTCGAAGCTCGAGCGCGGCTTCGACGTGGCCGTGTACGTCCTCGGCTCCGATCACCACGGCTACATCGGCCGGCTCAAGGCGGGCGCGGCCGCGCTCGGCTACGACCCCGACCGGATCGACGTGCAGCTCTACCAGTTCGTGAAGATCGTCGAGGGCGGCAAGGCGGTCAGCGCGTCGAAGCGCCGGGGCACGGTGCTGATGCTCGACGAGCTGCTCGATGCGATCGGCGTCGACGCCGCCCGCTACGCGCTCGTGCAGCGCTCGCACGACCAGCTGATCGAGCTCGACCTCAACCTGTGGGCGGCCCAGAACTCCGAGAACCCGGTCTACTACTGCCAGTACGCCCACGCCCGCACGGCTGCCATCCTCCGGAGCGCGCCGAAGACCGAGGACGGTCCGGCGCCCGGGTGGGGTCCGGAGCCGGCGGAGGTCGAGCTGGTGAAGCACCTCGCGGAGTTCCCGGACGTCGTGTCCGAGGCGGCCGAGCGGCGCGGGCCCCACCGGATCGCGGGGTACGCGCAGGAGACGGCGAAGTCGTTCCACCAGTTCTACAAGCAGTGCCGCGTCCTCGGCGAGGCGCCCGATGTGGAGCGCAGCCGGCTCGCGCTCTGCCGGGCAACCAGCCTCGTGATGGCGACCGCCCTCGATCTCGTCGGAGTCGAGGCGCCCGACACGATGTGACGTGTAAACCGCCGTTGGGGCGGTGCTACCCTGAGCCCCCGGTGAGCAGCGTCCCCACGGCACCGACGGTGTACGAGGTCTCCGAGCTCGAGGAGATCCTCGCAGGCGAGGACGCCGGCCTCGGCGACGGCGACTGGTACGCCATCCGCACCGATCCGTGGCCATGCCCGGCGTGCGGCGCGGAGTTCGACTACGTGACCGCCTGCCACCACGTGATCGTGGCGCCCGATCGCGACGACCTCCTCGACCATGCGGCCCGCGCCGCCCAGGTCGGGCGTAATCCCAGGCTTATCCTCTACGACGACGTGCTGCCGACGATGACGCTGTTCCAGTGGCGTGCGCTCGGCCGTCCCGTCCACGGGGTGAAGAAGGTCAGCTGAGCTCCGGGCTCAGTGGCAGGTGTCGCTGCCCGAGTCGGCGACCGCGCCGCTCACCTGGATGTACTGCCACGAGTACCCGCCCGTCGCCAGGGTGAGCGCGAGCGCGCCGTACCCGGACCCACGCACCTGGGAGCCGGGGATCGGCTGGGCGTTGCCGAAGGGCCCCTGATCCTCGCCGCCGGTGCCCTGAATGATCTCGCGCATCCCGGTGCCGTCAGCGACCGGCTGGCCGGACGCGTTCAGGTCGGCGAAGCGCTCGTAGTGGTGGAAGTGACCCGCCAGCGCGAGGTCGACGCCGGCGTTGGCCAGGTCGGCCCAGATCGGGCGCATCGCCGTCACGCCGTGCGACGTCCCCGTCGTCGACCAGGCCGCCTCGTGCCAGAACGCGAGCGTGCACTGGTTCGGGTGTGCGGCGAGATCGTTCCGCAGCCACGTCTCCTGGGCGGAGCCGACGCCGCAGCCGCCGATCGCGGTGCAGTTCGAGTTGATGGCGATCAGGTGCCAGCTGCCGAGGTCGAGGCTGTAGTAGCCCTTGCCGTTGACGCCGCTCGCGATGGTCACGCCGTGGTTCGCGAAGTACGTGAAGTACCCGGTCTGGTTCTTCGAGCAGCCGGTCTCGCCGAAGTTGCTCGACGTCTTGGCCTCGTGGTTCCCCGGCACAGGGAGCGTCTTTCCGACGAACTGGCCCCAGCTCGCGTCATAGCTCGTGTTGAAGGCGCCCAGCGAGCCGCAGTCGTACTGCTCGTCGCCGAGCGCCAGGACGCGGTCGTACGAGCCCTGCGCGATGAGGTTCGCAGTCGCCCCCTGCTGGCAGAACCCGTTCTGGCCGGCGCCGCCGTTGTAGTTGGGGTCGGCCGGGTTGCACGCGATGTCGCCCGCCGCAGCGATCGAGACCGACGCGTCGCCGGCCGGCGTGGTGGCGCCGGCCTGGTTGGACGGGCCGGACTCCTGCGACGAGTCGAAGGCGGTGACGGTGTAGGTGTGTGTCGACGAGGGGTCGAGGCCGCCGTCGGCGTACGTCGTGTCGGGGGCGTCGACCGTGGCGGTTGGCGTCGTGGCGCCGTCGCGGAACACGTGGTAGCCGACCGCGCCGGAGCTCGCCGTCCAGCCCAGATCGATCTCGGTGCTCGAGCGGGCGACCGCGTGCAGCGACGCCGGCGGCTGGATCACGCCGC
>JBOHBE010000422.1:0-6302 GCA_050698235.1 Gaiellales bacterium | reverse complement strand
ACGCCGCTCGTCTACCCGCCGCTGATTTATCTCGCGGCTCGCATGGTCTGGGTCGGCACCCACGGAGGCCCGCGCAGCGTCCGGGTCGGCGAGACGCACATGCTCCTCCTGATCGCGCTCATCTTCGGGCTCATGGGGTTCCGGCTGGGCCTGAACAACCAGGACTCGAACGTCATCGACGTCGGCTACGCCGGAGTTGCGGGCGCATCGCGGCTGATGGACGGCGTCTTGCCCTATGGCCACCTGCCCGACAAGACATCGCGCCCGTGCGGCGGGAAGTACTCGAACGGCGACCCCCGGGCGTACATCCAGCCCAACGGGCGCTGCGAGTCGCCGATCGGTCAGGGCGACACCTACGGGCCTACCGTGTACCTCGCCTACGTCCCGGCCGTCGCGGCCCTCGGCTGGAGCGGGCTCTGGGACTCGTTACCGGCGGCCCACGTGACGGCGTCCGCGTTCGACATCCTGGCGATCACAGGCCTCTTCGTCGCCGGGTGGCGGCTCGCGAATGGGCGCGTCGGCCTGCTCCTCGCGTTCGGGTGGGCCGCCAACCCGTTCACGCTCTACGCGCTCAACATGAACACCAACGACGCTCTCGTCGGCGCCCTGCTGGCGTGGACTCTCGCGGCGCTCTCGGTCCCGGCGCTCCGCGGCGCGCTCGTGGCCGCGGCATCGCTCACGAAGTTCGCCCCGCTCGCGCTCGTCCCGCTCTTCGCCTCGCTCAAGCACCGGCTCGCCACGTTTGCCGGGTTCGGGGTGGCGGCGATCCTGCTGCTGTCAATGCTGGCGCTCGACTCCGCAGGGGTGTCGCTCTTCTGGCACAGGACGCTCGACTACCAGCTCGGCCGGATCACGCCGATGTCGATCTGGACGCTGCCGAGCTATCACCCGGGCTGGCCTGACTGGAGCTGGCTCCAGCGACCGCTCCAGTTCTTCGTCGCGATCGGCATCCTGGCCCTGGCCGTGTTCCCACGGGCCTCGAAGGACGCGGTCGCCATCGCCGCGCTCGGGGCCGCTGCGGTCATCGGCCTCCAGATCACGGCCAGCTACTGGTTCTACCCGTACATCTGCTGGTGGCTCCCGCTGGTGCTCGCGGCCACTCTTCTGCCGCGCGCGGAGCCGGAGCCCGCCCCGGAGCCGGCCGTCTAGCGGTTGTCCAGGAGCCGGAAGGCCTCGATCGAGGTCGCCCGGCCGTCGCCGTCGCACTCGATCACGGCGCCTTCCATCCGGACGTCACCCTCGGCGGGCTCGAACCGGATCGGGAGCTGCGTGGTGAAGCGGCGCAGGACGAGGTCGGTGCGAACGCCGATCACCGAGTCGTGCGGCCCCGTCATGCCGGCGTCGGTGATGTACGCGGTGCCGCCCGGCAGCACGTGGGCGTCGTTCGTCTGGATGTGCGTGTGCGTGCCCAGGACGGCGGTGGCGCGGCCGGCGAGCAGGTGCCCCATGGCGACCTTCTCGCTGGTCGCCTCGGCGTGGAAGTCGACGACGACCACCGGCGCGTCCTTGCGTGCGGTCTCGACGAGCCGTTCGGCCACGGCGAACGGGCTGACGGTGGCGTCGAGGAAGAGGCTGCCGATGAGGTTGATCACCGCGACGCGGGTCCCGTCCTCGGCCGCAACGACGCACGTCCCGTGTCCCGGCGCCGACTCTGGGTAGTTCACGGGCCGCAGGATGCGCTCCTCCTGGTCGAGGTAGGGGTACACCTCCCGCTGGCGGTAGGCGTGGTTTCCGAGGGTGATCACGTCGACGCCGCCTCCCAGGAGCCGGCGGGCGAGCCGGCTCGTGATCCCGACGCCGTCGGCGATGTTCTCGGCGTTGGCGATCACGAAGTCGATCTCGCGCTCACGCCGCACCGCGGGGAGGCGCTCCTCGATGATCCTGCGACCGGCCGCCGCGAAGGCGTCGGCGATGAAGAGGATCCTCAACGCTCGTCGCGCCTACAACAGGAGCGACGCGGCGGGGGCCGGGCCGACTTCGAGATGGACGTGGTTGCCCGCGTCGGAGGTGTACTTTGCGAGCTCCTGCGTGATCACACGGCTCAGGTCGATGACGGTGCCGAGCCGGCTCCGCGCGGCGATCACCTGGTCGCCGACCGCGATATCGCTCGTCGTTCTGATGTTGGTCAGGGTCACGATGTCGGCGGGCGTCGACGTGGGCTGGATCTGGAGGATGCTGCCGTGCGGCGACCCGTCGAGGACGTACGGCCGGATGCCGACGATCGTGCCGTCGACCGGCGAGTAGACCCGCGTCCCGGCGACCGCGCCGATGTCGACCGACCCGGTCTCGGGCCCGCCTCCGGCGCCGTCGACGTAGTACGAAGGGCCGGCCCCGCTGGACGTCCCCGTGAGGAGGTTGCTCAGCTTCGTCAGGATGCCGGCGTTCTTCTGGTGGCCCGACGGGGCGAGGGCGATCGTGTGCGCGTCTCCCACGCCGTGAAAGACGATTGCCGTCACGCGGCCCTGGGCGACGGGCACGTCCAGCATGAGGCCGTTCGGCCCACTGGCCATGAGCGTCGGGATCGGCGGGCCGTCGGGCGCCAGCGCGTGCTTGGGCGGCGTCACCGCGACCGCAGCCTGGATGCGCGGAGCAGACCCGCCGCGCAGAGCTGTCGCGACGAGTAGAACGACCGCCAGAAGGGCGATCGCGAGCCCGATGCGGCGGGCACGAGTTCGGGGCTGCCGGCGGCGCGGCCGCCGGCGCGGAGGCCGCCTTCCAGTAGCGATCACGCGGGCCAGCCTAGCATGAGGCCGCTGGTAGGATGGCCGCGATGCCGCCCGACCAGCCAGGGAAGATCCTGGTGCCGCGGTGGGTTCAGCTTGTCGGCCTTCCGCTTGCGATCGTGGGCGTCTGGTTGCTGGTCTCCGCGGTCAACCACGCCGTCTTCGTGTTCGTGGTCGCCGCGCTGATCGCGATCCTCCTGAACCCGATCGTGCGCGCGTTTTGCGCCCTGCGGATACCGCGGGGCATCTCCG
This sequence comes from Gaiellales bacterium, assembly GCA_050698235.1. GTDB lineage: Bacteria > Actinomycetota > Thermoleophilia > Gaiellales > JAICJC01 > JAICJC01. Next base: position 3,327 of record JBOHBE010000422.1, on the reverse strand, counting down.
TCCTGCTCGTCTACCTGTTCTTCGCCTTCGTCGTGGTCGGCCTCAGCGTGATCGCGGGGACGGTGATCGCGCGGGAGGTCCAGGACGTCGCAACCCAGGTCGAGGATCAGTTCACCGAGAACAGCGCCGGGGTCACGCCTGCCGACAAGCGGCTCACCGACCTCCAGCGCTGGATCGACCGGTCGAGCCCGGTGAAGGTCGATGTGAAGACGCCCGGCGAGCGGCTCTTGAACTCCGTCGACGTCGCCCACCTCCAGCGCTACTCCGGCCGTGCCGTCGACGTGGCCCGCTCGCTCGTAATCACGGTGTTCGAGAGCCTCTTCAACCTCGTCCTCGTGATCGTGATCTCGGTGTACATGCTGCTCGACGCGCCGCGACTCTCGCGCTTCCTGAGACGGGTGTTCCGCGGCGGGGAGGCCGACGAGGACATCCTGACCCGGATCGAGCGCGCGCTCTTGGCATACGTCAAGGGCCAGACGCTCGTGTCGCTCGTGATCGGGACGACCGCCGGCGTGGGGCTCTGGATCCTCGGCATCACCGGCGTGTTCCCCGGCGGATCGACGTACGCGCTCGGTTTCGGCGCGTGGGCGGCGGCGGTCGAGATCATCCCGTACGTCGGGCCGTGGCTGGGCGCGCTCGCGCCGCTGGCAGTGGCGTCGACGGAGTCGCTGACGGCGGTCGTGGGCGTCGCGCTGCTCTTCCTCTTCATCCACCAGATCGAGGGCCACATCGTCATCCCCAAGCTCATGGGGAGCGCCGTCAAGGTGCATCCGCTCGTCGTCATCTTCGCCCTTCTGGCGGCTGGCGAGCTGTACGGGCTGGCGGGGATCCTCATCGCAATGCCGCTCGTGGCGGTCGGGCGCGAGATGGGGACGTTCCTTGGCGAGCGGATCGGGCTCCAGCAGTGGCCGGGTGGCGCGCTGACGGTCGACGTCCCCGTCGCGGTGCACGACCCCCCGCCTCCCTCACCGGCCGAGCCCGCAACATCGGGGTCAGACCCCAATGTTGCGCCCGACTAGATGTCCGGCAGCTCGAGGACGGCGAGGTTGGAGGGGGCCAGGTCGGCCGCCTGCTCGAACGCGTCCATCGCCGCCTCGGCGCGCCCGGCCCTGCGCAGGAACTTGCCGTACCACCGGTAGGCCCGGCCGAGCTCGCAGTGCCAGCCGTTCTGCTTCCGTAGGGCATCGATCGCAGAGGCGTAGGCAGCCTCCGCGCGGTCGACCCGGCCGAGCTCGTCGTATCCGCGGGCGAGCACCAGGTAGGCGTCGCCCAGCTCGCCGGGAGCGGACTGCGTCCCTAGGAGCTCGATCGCCTGCCGCGCCTGGTCGATCGCGCCGCCGGGATCGCCGGCCTGGAGCGCGAGCCGCGCCTCCTCGACCACGACCCAGCCTTCGTCGAGGCCGCTCATGCGCTCGCCGTAGAGCCGCCGCGTCGCCTCGAGCGCCTCTCGGGCGGCGTCGGTCTGGGCGTCGTCGAGCAGGATGTGCGCGCGGACGAGGTGGGCGTTCGCCGCATGCCAGTCGTTGCCACTGGCCTCGGTGAGGTCGACCTGCTTGTCGGCGTACACCAGCGCCTGGACGGTGTGCCCGGTCGTGCAGTAGAGCCGCGCCAGCGCGTGATAGGCAAACGCCCGCACCCGCCGGTCGATCTCCTCGACGTCGCGCCGCAGCGCGTCGGCGAGCGCCGCCGCCGCGCGCCCGTAGTCGCCGGCGTCGCCGTAGGCGTGCGACAGGTAGATCGAGTAGAGGACCTGGGTGGCCGGATCGGCGTCGGGACGGCTCTCGAGCTCGGCGCTGCACTCCTCGAGGAGCGCGATCGCGGGGGCGCTCCTGCCGGTCTCCGAATAGGCCTGGGCCAGGGCGCGGTAGAGCTCGATCCGCTCGGCGGGATCCGGCCGGCCTGCCGTCTCGAGGACGCGCTCCAGCCAGTCGATCGCGGCAGCGGTGTTGCCCCGCCGCAGAGCGATCGAGCCGAGCCCCTCCTGGGCCCGGGCCACGGTCTCGGCGTCGCGGGCGGCCTCGGCGCCTCTGAGGGCGGCGAGAAGCTCCTCCTCGGCGACGTCGAGCCGCTCGAGCCCGATCTGGACGAGCGCGCCGTCGACGCGCTCGGCGGGCGTCACCGGCTCCAGCGGCCGCGGCAGTTCGGGGTCGAGCACCCGAAGAGCGTATCCCTCTCAGGCGACGATCAGGCGGTCGTGCCGGAGCGCGCCTCGGTGGGCGCCAGCGCATCCTGATTGGACGGCGCCAGGTCGGCGGCGAGCTCGAACGCCTCGAGGGCCGCCTCGGCCCGCCCGATCCGCTTCAGGAACTTGCCGTACCAGCGGTATGCCCGGGCCAGGTCGCGCGCCGAGGCATCCTGTGTGCGGATGGCCTCGATGGCGGCGGTGTACGCCGCATCGGCTCGCTCCAGCTCGCCCAGCTCGTCCTGGACGCGGGCCAGCACGAGGTGCGCGTCGCCGAGGTGGGCGCCGTCGCCCTCACCGAGCGCCCGCACGGCCTGGTCCGCGCGCTGCGCGGCGGCCGCCGCATCTCCGAGGAGGAGCGCCTGGCGGGCGTCCTCGACCAGGATGCGCCCGTGGTCGGTCGCGCTCGGGTGCGCGCCGAGGAGGTTTCGGGCCGCGATCAGGTGCCGGCCGGCCTCGGCGTCGCCGACGTCGAGCAGCCTCTGCGCGTAGGCGAGGTGCGCCTCGCTGAGCGAGCGGTTGTCCTCGTCGAGCTCGTACAGCGAGAGGGAGCGGTCGGCGCAGCGCAGCGCGTGCTCGACCTCGCCGGCCGCGGCCAGGCGCCGCGAGAGCTCGTACTGGGCGGCTGCGCGGCTGCGGAGATCGACCTGGTCGCCGCCGTCGGCGAGCGCGGAGCCCAGGACGTCGGTGGCCCGGGCGGGATCGCCGGCCTCGTTGTAGGCCCGCGAGAGCCAGACCGCGTAGCGCACGATCTTGGTCGCATCGACCACGGGCGCCCGGCGGAGCTCCGCGAGGCAGTCCTGGAGCAGCGCCAGAGCGCGTGCGACATCGCCGGAACTGCGATAGAGCTGGAACAGGCGCCCGAAGAGCTCAACCCGCTCTGCGGGGTCGGGCGGTGCGCCGGCGTCGCGGGCCTGCTCGAGGAGTCCGATGGCGATGGCGGGCTCGCCCCGCTCCGCAGCGACGGCGCCGAGGCCCTCGTAGGCCTCGCTCATCCGCTGGGCGTCGCCGTTCACCTCGGCCTCGCGCAGCACGCCCCGCAGGAGCTCCTCGGCCTCGTCGAGCTCGCCTTCTCGGATCATCATTGCGGCGTCCAGGAGCTCGAGCGACCGCGAGCGCTGCTCTGTCGAGGTCTCGCCCGAGAG
>JBOHBE010000421.1:0-22163 GCA_050698235.1 Gaiellales bacterium | reverse complement strand
CGCTGGCTCTTGCTCGCCGCCGCGATCGCGGTGTCGGTAGGGGTCGCGGCGGCGCATGCGAGCCATGTTGCCGGCGCGAGACACGTCGCGCAGTCGAAACACGTCGTCGTGCAGTACCTCTCCGGCGGCCTGTCGCAGAAGGAGCGCGAGCAGCTCAACACACTCGCTCCCCACCTCGTGCTTGCGCACGGGACGATCCATGCGGATCTGGATCGCGCCCGGCCGCTGGTCTCGGTGACGCTCGGCGGGCATCGCCACGTCTACTACATGGCGCCGCTGAGCCATGGCAGCGGCGGATGCTTCCTGCAGATCGTCGATCGGCGCACCGTCGCGGACTGGGAGTGCGGCTACGACCCGAAGGATCGCCATCCGGCGGTCTCTGAGCCCGACGTGGTCGGCGCGGGGACAGCGCTCGGCGCCGAGATGTTTCCTGTCGGCGGGCACGTGCAGGTCGCGATCGGGGTCATGCCGGCCGAGCGCAACGTCGTGTCGGTGCGGGTGCGGTTTCAGGATGGGACCACCGAGCGCGGGCCGGCGAACGGCGCGTTCTTCGCGTACGTCGTCTCCGGCCGTCACCTCCGCGCCGGTCATCGCCCCACCGCGCTCCTGGGATTGACCGCAGACGGGGACGTGGCCGCGAAGCAGCCGCTTGAACCCGGCTGGTTTCGATGATCCGCAGCCCTATTTCCAGTACCCCCAACGGGATTCGAACCCGTGTTACCGCCTTGAAAGGGCGGGGGCCTAGGCCGCTAGCCGATGGGGGCGCGCCGGCGCAGGATACCGGTCAGGCCGCGTCGTCCGGCCGTGCCGGAAGGCGTTCCAGAGCAGCCTGGAGCTCTTCCCAGGCCTCGGCTTCGGTCTCGGCGTAGCCGTCAGCCTCCGCGTCGCGGGTCAGCTCGAGGTACCGCCGCCAGGCGGCGTCCTTTGTGAGCGGGAGGATTGTTGCGGGCTTGCCGGAGGTCATGTCTCTCTTAATACGTTCGAGGCCGGAAGATAGTTCCCGCCTGGTGGGCAGCATTACACATGTGGCCGTCCATCGTGCTCCGGTCGCGCCTCGCGGCCACTCCGCCCGAGAGCCAGTCCCGAGAGCGCCTCGATGACGAGCCGGTGGGCGTTCACGGCCGTGATCCCGGACGGGTCGTAGGCAGGTGCTACCTCGACGATCTCCATGCCGGCGATGGGGAGCTCGGCCGTGATCCGGCGGGCCGCGCGGAGCAGCTCGCGCATCGTGAGGCCACCGACCTCGGGTGTCCCGGTGCCCGGCGCGTAGGCGGGATCGAGCGCGTCCACGTCGATCGAGAGGAACACGGGCTGCCCCCAGTCCGTGGCGGTGCGGATCACCTCCGAGAGGCACACGTCGAAGCCGCGCTCGTCGAGCTCGTACATCGTGTACCAGTGGAACCCGACCTTGCGCATCCACTCGAACTCCTCCGCCTCGGGCCACCAGCCGCGGAGGCCGACCTGGACAAAGCGGTCGCCGCGCACCCATCCGTCGTCGACCACGAGCCGCATCGGCGTGCCGTGCGAACGGACGACGCCGCGCAGGTCGGCGGCCGTGTCGGCGTGGGCGTCGAAGTGGATGACGCCGACGGCACCCTTGCCGCGGTGCTCGGCGACCGCGGCCATGTTCGGGTGCGCGACGGAGTGGTCTCCGCCGAGGACGACCGGGATCGCTCCGGCCGCGCAGATCTCGCCGACCCGCCGTCGCACCTGGGCGTGGCTCTCGGCGGCGTTCCCCGGCACGGTCTCGGCGTCGCCGTAGTCGACGACGCGCATCTCCGCGAACGGGTCGATCCCGAGCCACATGTGCGGCCGGCTCGGCGGGACGCCGGCGGAGTCGTCGGCCGCGCGGATCGCACGGGGCCCGAACCGACTCCCCGGGCGGTTCGAGACCGTCTCGTCGAATGGCGCGCCGACGATCGCGACGTCCACGCCCTCGAGCTCGGCCGGGTCGAGCACGAGAGGCAGCTTTGAGAATGTCGCGATGCCGCCGTAGGCGGGCTCATGGGGACGGTTCGCCTGCATGGCTACTCCTCTTGGAACAGTCGGGGATCGTCGGTGATGAGGCCGTCGCAGCCGAGCACGCGCATGCGCTCGATGCCCGCGCGGGTGTTCACGGTCCAGGCGTAGACCCGGCCGCCGCTCTTGTGGACGGCGGCGACCGCCTCGGCCGTGACGATGTCGTGCCTGAGGGTCGCATCGCGGGCGCCCGACGCCGCGTAGACGTCCGCGGGCGTCGTCCGACTCCACGGCACCCACCGGCCGGGGGCGATGGTCGCGCTCGTCCGCGCGTGGTCGTTGAGCGCCGTGAGCGACGGCATCTCGCCCGTCGAGAAGACGCACCGGTCGGCGATGCCGGCGTCCTGACAGGCGGTGAGCGTCTCGCGCTCGTAGCCGCAGCCCTTGAGGTCGACCAGGAAGCCAAGCTCGGGCGGAGCGATCGCTGCGAGCTCGGGCAGGAACTCCGAGAGGGCCGGCGCGGGCCGTCCGCCGCCGTGTCCGATGACGAGCCCGGGGGCCACGTCGAACTCGACCATGTCCACGCCCGCGGCGATCGCAGCACGCATCGCGGCGATCGTGTTCTCGGGGGCGAGAGCGGCCGCGCCGCGATGGCCGATGCGCAGCATGTGCGCCCAAGCTACCACCTACACTTGGCGGCCCGGGGCCGTTAGCTCAGCTGGTAGAGCAGGGGACTTTTAATCCCAAGGTCACAGGTTCGATCCCTGTACGGCCCATGCCCAGGCGCCCGACTACGCCGACGCGAGCGCGCGTGTCTTCGCCGCGTGCCAGCCGAGGCCCATCGCGTCGAAGCGCTCGACCGCCTGCGCGGTCAGCGCCGGGTCGCCCCGCACGAGACCAAGCGTCCGGAGCGCGAACGGCTCGAGGTACGTCCCCGGCTGGAGGAGTGGCGTCGCAACCTCCTCCGCCTCGGCCGTCCGGCCGAGCGCGATCAGCGCGTCGAGCTTCGTCGCGAGCGCGTAGAGGCTGCCGTCCGTCGTCCAGTGCCACATCGCCCCGGACGACTCGAGGAGCGTGACGACCCGATCGAGGTCGCCGCGCAGCAGCGCGAGATGCGCCGGCGGCGGATCGAGCCAGCAACCGAAGCCGGCGTCCTGGAAGCCCTGTCCGACCGCAGCCTCCTCAAGTCGCTGCGCCTCGGCATCGAGACCGAGCTCGCCGCAGGCGACGGCACACGAGAAGAGCGTCCGTGGATTGAGTACGCAAGGGGTGCCCTGGTTGGCGGCGACGGCCGGCTCGACGCGTTGCTGCAGCCGGTGCACCTCGTCCCAGTGCCCGAGCGCCTCCTCGACAAATAGGAGCACGGCGAGCGCGTGAACCTCATGGTGCGGGCTGAGTCGTGAGGCGATGGCGTCGTGCTTGCGCACGAGCGTCTCCGCCTCTGCGGGGCGGCCGGCGGCGAGCGCGGCCGTCGCAGCGTAGTAGTGGATATGGGCGATCTTGTCCGGGTCGGTCAGGCGATCGAGGAGCTCGAACCGGCGCTGCGCCCAGCGGTCGGCCCCGTCGAAGTCGAAGGTGATGAACGCCATGCCCGACCGGGCCCAGCAGCTGTAGGACAGGAGCACCGGGTCGTCGAGCCGCTCGGCGATCGCGACCGCCTGCTCCGCCGGTTCCGCGTCGTCGTCCCAGGTCGACTTCGCGACCAGGGCCCTGGCATGCGCAGCACTGCCGACCTCTGCCAGCTCGAGCGCCTGGGCGAGCCAGCCCTTCACAAGGGCGTGATCGAGCGGGCGCTTCCACATCCCACCGCGCATGACCGTCTCGAACGCGAGCTCCGCATAGAGATCCGCCAGCGCCTCCGGGCTCTCGGTGAGCTCGATAGCCTTCTCCATCGCGGGCCACATGGCCTCGCCGTCGAACTTGAGCGCGTTCACCCTGCCGATCGCATGCCAGACGCCGGCGTCGTCCGGCGTCAGCTCGGCGACCCGGTGAAGCTGCGAGAGGGCGTCGTCGAGGTCGAAGCGCCCCAGCGAGATCTCGGCGGCCCGCCGCAGCCATCGCCGCGCCGCCGCCGAGAGCTGCCGAAGCTCCTCCTCCCGGTCGCGCCAGGCGAGCTCCGCGATGTCGGGGGCGACCGCCTCCGAGTAGTGATGGGCCAGCACGCCCGCGCGGCGGTCCGTCGCATCGTCCGCCTCGATCCAGCGCGCGTAGGCGGCGTGCAGGTGCGCCCGTGTCGCCTTGGCCAGGGCGTCGTAGGCGACCTCGCGGGTGAGCGCGTGCTTGAAGACGAGCTTGGGCTCGGTGGGGCGGACGAAGCCGCGCTCCACGAGCGTTCGCACCTCGGCGCTCGATCCCGTCAGCGCGGTCAGGCCTCCGGGAGTGAACGAGCGGCCGATCACCGAGGCGGCCTGGAGCGCATCCTTCGCCTCGGCCGGCAGCAGGTCGATGCGGGCGGCGAGGACGCCGCGGACGGTGTCCGGGACGCCGAGATCGACCGCCGCATCGCCAAGCGACCAGCCGTCTACGCTCCGCTCGAGGAGCCCTCTGTCGAGCAGATCCGCGAGCACCTCCTCGGCGAAGAACGGATTCCCCTCGGCGTGGCCGGCGACCAGCTCCAGCGCGCGCGGCTCGAGCGGGCCTGCGAGCGCAGCCCCGGCGATCTCGGCGATCTCCTCGTCGGTGAGGCGCTCCAGGGTCAGCGCCTCCGCGGCCTGGAAGGCGGCCCCATCGGGGCGCGTCGTCCCGAGCAGGAGCACCGGGCCTGCCGCGTCGGACAGCACGCGCTCGAGCACTTCGACCAGAGGCTCGGCGGCCCAGTGCAGATCCTCGATGACCACCAGCGCGGGGCCCCGCCCGCCGAGCTGCGAGATCAGCTCGACCCATCCGTCCTGGAGCTGGAGAACCGCCGCGCGCGGGTCGAGGTCGCCGGCGACGTCGAGGCCGAGCGTGAGGCCGAGGATCTCGCGGCCGGCGAGCCGCTCCAGGGTGTCCTCGGCCGAGTCCTCCTGCCGCAGGCCGAGCTCGGCCCGCAGCACGTCGGCGAGCGGGCTGTAGGTGACGCTCCGGCCGTACGAGAGGCAGCGGCCGAGCCGGATCGCCGTCCCGTCCGGCAAACGCTCCCGGAGCTCGCGGACGAGGCTGGTCTTCCCCAAGCCCGCCTCACCAACGACCTTCACGAGGCGCGGGCGCCCGTCCGCCTGTGTCCGCGTGACTGCGGCGTCGAGCCACTCGAGCTCCTGCGTGCGACCGACGAAGCTCGATTTCAGGCCGTGCCCGCCGCGAGGCCGCCGCGGCGCGAGCATCCGCCCGAGCTCCCGGCAGGCGACGCCGCCCTCCTTTCCCTTCGCCTCGACCGTCCGCGGCTGGCCCAGCTCGAACGCACCGCTGACGAGCGATGCTGTGCGCTCCCCAACGAGCACGTGGCCGGGCTCCGCGGCCTGTTCGAGGCGCGCGGCCACGTTGACCGCGTCGCCGGTCGCGAACGAGCTGCCCTCGCGAGGACGTCCGACCACGACATCGCCGGAGTTGACGCCGATCCGAAGCGACAGCCCGCCGCCGAAGAGCTCCTGCAGACGCTCCTGCATCCAGAGCGCGACTTGGAGCGCGCGCTCCGCGTGATCCTCCTGGGCAGCGGGTGCGCCGAACACCGCGACGACCGCATCGCCGATGAACTTCTCGACCGTCCCGCCGCCGAGCGCGATCTCCGCCTCCATCGCGTCGTAGAAGCGATCGAGCAGGTCGCGCGTGTGCTCCGGGTCGAGCGACGCGCCGAGCTCTGTCGAACCGACGAGGTCGGCGAACAGGATCGTCGCGAGCTTGCGCTCCACCGGGCAAGTCTAGGTCGCCGGAACCGCCTACAGTCCTCCGAGCAGCCCATGTCCGATGTTCTCGTCTTCATCCCGGCCTGGAACGAGGAGTCGAATCTTCCCGGCGTGCTCGACGAGCTCGCGGCCGAGCTCCCCGACGCCGACGTGCTCGTGATCGACGACGGATCGACGGATGGCACGGCGGCGGTCGCTCGCAGCCACGGCGCCGAGGTGGTGACCTTTCCCGAGAACCGCGGGCTTCGTGCCGTCATCGCGGCCGGGTACGCCTATGCGCACGAGCACGGCTACCTCGTCTGCGGGCGGGTGGACGCCGACGGCCAGCACCCTGCATCGGAGCTGCGTCGGCTGATCGACGAGGTGAGCGCCGGCCGGTGCGACGTGGCCGTGGGATCCCGATACCTCGGAGGCGAGGGCTACGAGTCGTCGCGGTATCGGCTCGAGGGCGTCCGCCGGCTCGGCACGGCGCTCGTGCGGCGCTCGATCTCCGTCGGGCTACGCCGGCCGTTTCATGATCCGATGAGCGGGATGTACGCCGTCGGCGCCGTGGCGACCGAGCTGCTCTCGCGGCCCTACACGAGCGAGGCGCCCGAGGTCGAGGCGCTGCTTCGGATCAGCGAGGCGAGACTGCGGCTCGAGGAGGTCCCGGTGCACATGCGGCCGCGCCAGCACGGCGAGTCCAAGCTCCAGGGGCGCAAGGCGCTGGGGATCGTCGTGACCGTGGCAGTGACGCTCCTCCTGGGTCGCCGGATCTTGAAGCGGCGGGGGTGAGTACCGTTCGGGGATGGACGTGACCGACGGCACATGGGGCCTGGTGATACCCGGCAGCGGTCGGCTCGGCGCTGACGGGACCTACCGCATCGGGCCGCGTGCCCATGCGTGCCTCCGCGAGGCGGCCCGCCTGGCCGAGCGCCGTCGCCCGCGGGTCGTCGTGTTCACAGGCTGGTCGCCGATCGGCGGCAGGTCTGAGGCCGAGCAGATGCTGGATGCCTGGGACGGGCCGGATGGGATCGAGCTCGTGGCCGAGCCGACCGCCGCGATCACCGCGCAGAACATGTCGCGGTCGCTGCCGCACCTGCTCGAGCGGGGGGTGCGCGAGGTGACGGTCGTCTGCGGCCTGCTCCACCTGCCGCGGGTGCGCTACCACTTCGGGGGCGTCTACCCCCGCCATGGCGTCTCGTGCTCGTATGCGCGCGTCCGTCAACTGCCGACGCCCTCGGGCCTCGCCTGGGAGGCGGCGGCCGCCTTGGTGATGCGCAGGCAGCGGCGGGAGGCCCTTGCCGAGATCGCGGCGGTGGCGCGTGGGGCCTCCCGGCCCGACACGCCGCTTCCTGGCTAGCTCCGCCTCAGATTCCTTGCAGTTACCTCATTCTGGGCTAACAACTTTGCAGTTCCGCCGATTATCGGTGGGTGGACTCCCGTCGCGACTGGCCGGCGCGCGCCATCGCGGCGCTCGCCCTGATCCTTGGAGCGCGCTACCTCGTGTGGCGCGTCGACTCGACGATGTCCGGGGTGTGGCTGCCGCTGACGCTCGCGCTCTTCGCGGGTGAGCTGTACGCGCTTCTGAGCCTGGCGGGGTTCACGTTCACGACCTGGAGGCTGCGGCCGGTCGATCGCATCTCGCCTGTGCGGCAGCCCGCGGTGGATGTCTACGTCCCGACCTACGACGAGGACGAGCAGGTGCTGCGGTCGACCCTGATCGGGTGCGCCGCCCTCGACTACCCGAACTTCGAGATCTGGGTCCTCGACGACGGTCGCAGGCCGTGGGTCGCCGATCTCGCCGCCGAGCTCGGCGCGCGGTATCTGACCCGCGCGCAGAACGTCCACGCCAAGGCCGGCAACATCAACGCCGCGCTCCCGCGAACGCGGGGCGAGCTGATCCTCATCCTCGACGCGGATCACGTGCCCCAGCCGCAGATGCTCCAGGCCGTTGTCGGCCATTTCGAGGACGACGGCCTTGCATACGTGCAGACGCCGCATGAGTTCTACAACCGCGACTCCGTCCAGCACGTGGAGCACGACGATCACGACCAGTCGATGTTCTTCCACGTCGTCCAGCCGGGCCGCGACGACCACGGTGCCGCGTTCTGGTGCGGGTCGGGCGCTGTCATCCGCCGGGCGGCGCTCGAGGAGGTCGGCGGCCTCGCCACCGACACGATCACGGAGGACTTCCACACGTCGCTTCGGATCCACCGGCGCGGCTGGCGCAGCCGCTTCCACGACGAGGCGCTCGTGTACGGCATCGCGCCGCACAACCTCGAGCAGTTCCTGCTCCAGCGGCACCGCTGGGCGGCCGGCAACCTCGCCACGCTCCGCACCGCGGACAGCCCGCTGCGCGGGTCGCGGCTGACCTGGCGGCAGCGGGTCTGCTACGGAGTCGGCCTCGCCGAGGTGCTCACCTCGCTCCAGCGCGCCCTCCTGATCGTCGTCCTCGCGGTCACCGTCGGCTGGGGCCGGCTGCCGATTCACGCCTCGGCCGGCCAGTTCCTCGCCGAGTTCGTGCCGTGGGCGGTCGCCTCGACGCTCGCGTCGCTGATGCTGTCGTCCGGCCGGCTGAAGCTCCTGACGGCGGTTCGGTTCGAGTACTACACGCTCCCGGCCCACCTCCGCGCCGTGCTCGCGCTCGTCTGGCCCGACGACCGGTTCAAGGTGACGCCCAAGACCGGGGTCGACGGCGGCGGGCTCTCGTGGCTTCGGCTGAACGTCCCGCTCGCGGTGCTCGTCGCCGGCCTCGGTGGCGCGCTCCTCTGGCGTGGCGGCGTCCAGGCCGGCCTTGTCCCGGGCCGCCATCTCGCGCTCCCCCTGCTCGCCATCATCACCGCGACCGCGCTCTTTGAGCTCGCCCGCCTGATGGTCGCCGTTCTGTCGCTGACCCGCCGGCGCCAGGTCCGGCTCACCTACCGCTTCCCGTCACACCTCCCCGCTGCCATCGTCGGCTCGCACCAGCCCGTCACCGTGACGGACATGAGCGTTGGAGGCTGCGCGCTTCAGATCGACGCTCCCGCGATCAGCGCGACGCATCTGGAGGTCGACGTCGACTTCGGCGCCCTCGGGGTCAGGCGGTTCGCCATGACCGACGTCTCGGCCCGCCGGGCCGGCTCCGGGATGCGCGTCAGCGGGCGGTGGGAGCCGATCACCCCCGAGGCCCGCGACGCCCTCTATCTCGCGCTCTTCGTGCTCGGGCCGCCCGTCCGGCTGCTCGATGAGGCGACCGTGAACGGCGCCGCAGCCCAGGGCGTGGCCCGTAGGCTCGGCCTCGGCCGTCGCGTCGAGATCGCCGCGTAGGCGGTCAGTCGATCCCGACGGGCGGCGTGCCGATGCCGACGCCCAGGCGCCGGCGTCCGACCTTGCGCCACCCCATGAAGTGCGCCCGCTGCCCGGTCGCCGAGACCACGCTGTACGGCCTCGCGTCGTCGAGCTCGTGCACGCCGTCCTCGGGCACCCGATAGAGGATCGCCCAACCGTCGGGATCGCCGGTCTCGGTATCCGGAGTCAACGTCGCGACCACCCTCATCCGCGCCCCGTTCTGCTCGATCAGGACATCTTGAGTCGTGTTCTGCCGCATGATCCTCGCCCTCCTCGTGTTCGACCGGCGAGTCGCCGGTGTCACTCTGGATCGTCGTGTCGCCGGGGTATCGCCGCATGAGGGGAGCCTCGGATCGGCGTCGGTAGTTCGCCGAAATACCGGTGAAGAGGTGGAGAATCCGTCGCCAACCATCTTCTACCGGGCCTCGTCAAAGAGGTCGAACCCGCCCGTGAACAGCAGGTGAACAACGGTGTATGGTGGGCGGTCGGCAGCCTGAGGGGATTGGACAGCCCCTTACACACGGAAGGAGCACGCATGCGACCGAGATCGACCGGCGCACGCCGGTTTCTGGTCCTCGTCGCCACGCTCGCGTTCGCCGCGGCCTGTGGCGGCGGTGGCAGCGACAACGGCGGTGGAGGCACGAGCGGCGGGAACGCCAACCTCTCCGACGCCACGATCATCATGGGGACGACCGACACGGCCGTCCACTTCGACCCCGGCGACGCCTACGACCTGCACTCGTGGAACGTCATCTACAACGTCTATGACGAGCTGATGACGATCCCGCCGGGTGGGAACCAGCCGGTGCCGTCGCTCGCGCAATCCTGCGCCTGGGACGACCCCAAGACCTATACCTGCCATCTTCGCAAGGGCGTGAAGTTCTCGGACGGCTCACCACTCACGTCGGCCGACGTCGCCTACTCGTTCCAGCGCAGCATCGAGATCAACGGCGACCAAGGCGTCTGCAGCCTCTTCTCGTCGCTCGCCGACTGCGGCAAGTGGACCGGAAACGAGATCACGACCCCTGACGACGCGACCATCACCTTCAACCTGCGCCAGCCCGACGCCACGTGGCCGTTCATCCTCACCACCGGCGGCGCGGCGATTGTGCCGTCTGACGTGTACCCCGAGAAGTCGCTCCAGCCCGATGACCAGGTCATCGGCAGCGGCCGGTACAAGCTCGTGAAGTATCAGCCGGGCGTGCAGGCGGTGCTCGAGCGCAACGACAACTACTGGGGCGAGCCGGCCAAGAACGCCCGGGTCCTCATCCAGTACTACAAGGACTCGCCCGCGCTCAAGCTCGCGATCCAGGGCGGCGACGTCGACATCGCGTTCCGGAATCTCACCCCGACCGACATCGACAGCCTGAAGACGGCGACCGGCGTGAACGTCGTCGAGGGCCAGGGGATCGAGATCCGCTACCTGGTGTTCAACACAAAGCTCGAGCCGGGCAAGGACAAGGCCGTCCGGCGGGCGATCGCCTACACCATCGACCGCCAGTCGATTGTCGACAACGTCTACAACGGCACGGTGCAGCCTCTCTACTCGATGATCCCGGCGGGGCTCATCGGCCACACCGACGCCTACAAGGATGAGTACGGAGCCTCGCCGGATCTCGCAGCTGCCAAGAAGGAGTTGTCGGACGCCGGAATTTCCACGCCCGTTCCCATCGAGACGTGGTGGACACCGTCGCACTACGGCGACGGCTCGGCGGATGAGTACACCGAGATCAAGCGCCAGCTTGAGGGCAGCGGCCTCTTCAAGGTCACCCTCAAGTCCGAGGAGTGGGACCAGTACACCGTCGACAAGGCGAAGGACGCCTTCCCGGCGTTCCAGCTCGGCTGGTTCCCGGACTATCCGGACGCCGACGACTACTCCGCCTATTTCTATCCTGACGGCGGGTTCTGGAACGGCCACTACGACAACCCGGCGATCGACAAGGCCATCTCACAGGAGAAGGCGTCGACCGACGAGCAGACGCGGGTTGCCGCGTTCGCAAAGATCCAGAAGCTGGCGGCAGCCGATGCGCCGACCGTGCCGATCTGGCAGGGGAAGCAGATCGCAGCCGTCCGTGACGGTGTGACCGGTGTCGAGGAGACATTCGACCCGGCCTACATCTTCCGCTTCTGGCTGATCGGCAAGAGCTAGCAGCACGAGGCATGATCTGGGGGGAGCCCTTGCGCGGCTCCCCCCAGTTGGCCCATGGCGCGACAGACCACCTCACTCCGGACATACGCCCTCACCCGGTTGGTGCTCGTCATCCCCATGGTCCTCATCCTGCTGACGCTGGTGTTCTTCCTGATGCGGGTCGCGCCGGGCGACCCGGTGAGCGCGGCCCTCGGCGGCCGACTCTCGCCGAAGGCGCTCGAGGAACGGCGCCACGCGGGCGGCTACGACAAGCCGATCCTCGTCCAGTACGTCGACTATCTGGGCGACGTGGTGCGCTTCGATTTCGGCCACACGATCACCGACAACCGCCCCGTCACCGAGGTGATCGTGGAGAACGGTGCGGCGACGTTCGAGCTCACGTCTGCGGCGATGATCGTCGCGGTGGTCGTTGGAGTGACGTTCGGCTTGGTCGCGGGACGCCTCCGTGACACCTCGACCGACGTCGGCATCCGGCTCTTCGGGATCGTCATCTACGCGGTCCCTCCGTTCTTTCTCGGGTTCCTGGCCCAGCTCTTTTTCGGCCAGAAGCTCGGATGGTTGCCGACGTCCGGGCGGGCGAGCCCCGAAACGCAGTTCCTCCTGTCGATCCACACCCACTTCTTTCTCATCGACTCGGCCATCGACGGCGACTGGGCGGCGTTCAAGGACTGTTTCCTCCATCTGATCCTGCCTGCCACGACGCTCGGTCTCATCATCAGCGGCGTCCTCATCCGGCTCGTGCGCGTGAACGTTCTCCAGACGCTGAAGGGGGACTACATCGAGGCGGCGCGCGCCCGTGGCGTCGGGGAGCGCTCGGTCGTCTTCCGGCACGCGTTCAAGAACGCGCTCGTGCCCGTCGTGACCGTCCTCGGCCTGCAGGTGGCGCTCCTGCTCTCCGGCGCCGTCCTCACCGAGACCACGTTCAACTGGCCCGGTATCGGCTTCGAACTCGTCCGCTACCTGAACAACCGCGACTACATCGCGGTGCAGGGCATCATCACGTTCTTCGCCCTCGTCGTGGTGATCGTGAGCGTGCTGATCGACTTCGTGAACGCCTGGATCGACCCGCGGGTGAGGTACTGATGAGCGTCCAGCCGACCGAGCGGCGGTTCTTCGGCTCGTGGGGGAGGGCGCTCGAGCCGATCCGCGACGCGCGCGGCGTCCCTCGCTGGATCCTGTGGGCCGGGGTCGTGCTGACGCTCTTCTTCATCCTCATGGCGCTGACGGCGCCCTGGATCGCGCCCTACGCCTTCGACCAGTATCAAGACGCGGACGGCCACCGGTTCCCGAAGCAGGCGTATCCGTCCTCAGAGCACCTCTTCGGGACGAATGTTCAGTCGACGGACGTGCTCTCGCGCGTGATTTACGGAGCCCAGACCGAGCTCAAGGTCGTCGTGCTCGCAGTGGTCGCGGCGCTCGTGATCGGCCTCCCGCTCGGACTCGTGTCCGGCTACTTCGGTGGGCGGCTCGACCGGGCGCTGGTGCTCGTGATGGACGCGCTCTTCGCCTTCCCGTACCTGCTCCTCGCCATCGTGATCGCGTTCCTGCTCGCCGACCGGTTCGGGCAGGGGGTCGCGACCGCGGCCTTTGCGATCGCGGCGGTGTACACGCCGCAGTACTTCCGGGTCGTCCGAAACCACGTGATCAGCGTTCGCGAGGAGCCGTACGTCGAGGCGGCGCGCGCGCTGGGTGCTCGCCCGCGCACGGTCATCACGAAGTACGTCTTCCAGAACGTGATCCAGAGCGTTCCGGTCATCGCCACGCTGAATGCCGCCGACGCCATCCTGACGCTGGCAGCGCTCGGCTTCCTCGGCTACGGCATTCAGCCCACGGACGCGGCCGAATGGGGCTACGACAGCTCGCGCGCGATCTCGGACGCCGGTGCGGGGATCTGGTGGACGGGGCTATTCCCGGGCCTCGCGATCGTGCTCCTCGTCACAGCGCTCACCCTCCTCGGCGAGGGCCTGAACGACGTCCTGAACCCGGTGCTCCGACGCCGCCGGATCGAGTCTGTGACCTTGCAGGCCTCGGTCGGCGAGGCGGAGGTGGAGATGTGAGCGAGACCCCCGTCCTTGAGCTCCGTGATCTGCGCGTCTGGTACGGCAGCGCGCGCGGCGCCGTGCGAGCGGTCGACGGCGTGTCGCTGCACATCGGTGCCGGCGAGGTGCTCGGGCTCGTCGGCGAGTCGGGCTGCGGGAAGTCGACGCTGGGGCGCGGCATCATGGGCCTCCTGCCCGACGGCGCCGTCATGGACGGCGAGGTGCGCCTGAGCGGCGAGAACATCGTCGGCCTCCCGGGGCGGCGACTCCGGCAGATGCGGGGTCCCGAGATCGGGCTCATCTTCCAGGAGCCGATGACCCGCCTCAACCCGCTCATGCGCATCGAGGATCACTTCCGCGAGACCTTGAAGACGCACGAGCCCGAGCTCCAGAAGCGCGAGATCCGGCGGCGCTCGCTCGAGGCGCTCGGCGGGATGGGCATCCCCCCGACCCGGTTTCGGAACTACCCGCATGAGTTCTCTGGCGGGATGCGCCAGCGGATCATGATCGCTCTGGCGCTCGTACTGCGGCCGCGCCTGGTGATCGCCGACGAGCCGACGACGGCGCTCGACGTCCTCGTCGAGGCCCAGATCCTGGGCATCCTCGCCGACCTCAAGCAGAACTTCGGCACCGCGCTCCTGCTCATCACCCACAACCTGGGCATCGTCGCCGAGGCCTGCGACCGGGTGGCGGTCATGTACGCGGGCCGGGTCGCCGAGGAGGGCGATGCGCGGACGGTGTTCGGGAGCCCGGCCCACCCGTACACCCGCGACCTGCTGCGATCCGTGATCTCGCTGCGGACCACGGGCCTGCACTACATCCCCGGCGCGCCGCCGAGCCTGATCGACCCGCCGTCTGGGTGCCGTTTCCACCCGCGCTGCTCGAACGCGATGGCCGTCTGTGCCGACCGCGACCCCGTGGAGATGCGAGCCGAGAGCGGCCAGCGGGTGCGGTGCTGGCTGCACGGCCCGGAGACGCAGATCCCGGCCGGCGGTCACGACCCGCTCGCGCGCGAGGAGATCGCCGCGGCGGAGGAGGCGTGATGGCCGAGACGGCGGCGCCGATGCTCGAGGTGCGTGACCTCGAGGTGCACTTCCCGCTCCGCGCCTCGTTCGGGGGCCGGCTCGTGGGCCGGAGCAGCGGCGTCGTGAAAGCGGTCGACGGCGTCTCGTTCGAGCTCGCGAAGGGCGAGGTGCTGGGCGTCGTGGGGGAGTCGGGGAGTGGCAAGACAACGCTCGGGCGGGCGCTACTGCGGCTGGTCGACCCGACCGGCGGCTCGATCAGGCTGGAGGGTCGGGACGTCACCGACCTCAGCGACCGGTCGGTGCGGACGCTGCGCCGCCAAATGCAGATGGTCTTCCAGGACCCGCACGCCTCGCTCAACCCAGCGATGACGATCGAGACTGCCGTGGGGCACCCCCTCCGTATCCACGGCGTGACGCGGGACCGCGACGAGATCCGCCGGCTCGTGTCGGCCGTGCTCGAGCGGGTCGGCCTCTCGCCGCCGGAGCAGTACCTCGGCAAGTATCCGAGCGACCTGTCAGGCGGACAGAAGCAGCGGGCGGTCCTCGCCCGGGCGGTGATCCTCGGGCCGAGCCTTCTGGTCGCAGACGAGCCCGTGTCCATGCTCGACATGAGCGTTCGAGCCAAGATCCTCGAGCTCATGCTCGGGCTCAAGCGGGATCTCGACCTGACCTACCTCTACATCACGCACGACCTCGCGACGGCCAAGTTCTTCTGCAACCGGGTGGCCATCATGTACCTGGGCCGGATCGTCGAGATCGGCGACACGGCCGAGATCTTCGAGAATCCGCGACATCCGTACACGGTGTCGCTCCTCCGGGCGATCCCGGATCCCGACCCGGCTCGGAGCATTCCGCGCGACCTGCCGCGCGGCGAGATCCCCGACGCCGCCCGCCCGCCGCTCGGGTGCCGCTTCCACCCCCGGTGCCGGCGCGCGTTCAAGGTCTGCGGCTGGGAGTCGCGCGACCTGCACGACCTGCTCGAGCTGCGCTGGGCCGAGGCCGGCGAGGACCGGTTCGAGTCAGAGCGCGCGGTGCTCGGCGACCTCGAGGTCCTCAATGACCCGTCGACCCTTGCCCGGGTTCCAGCGGCTCGCGGGCGGTCGGGGGCCGACGTGGCCGAGATGCTCTCCGCCGTGCGCGCCGACCAGCCGGACGAGCCCCTCTGGACGGGCGTCCGCTCGATCGACGCTGAAGCCTCGGACGCGGCGGTCGCCTTCCACGACGCGGTCGACCCGGCGCTCAGGCCCGAGGGAGGCGTGCACGTCGCATGCCATCTGTACGACGAGGCGCTCCGACCGGTACGATCGTCGCCGTCCTCGTAGACGTCCGAAATCGCACGGAGGTGGTGAATGCCGTCACCCCTGGAAGTCAGGGACTGGCACGAGCTCGATGTGGTCTCGTCCGACGGGCAGTCCGTCGGAAAGCTCATCGACGTCTACGTGAACAACGAGTCCGGTGAGCCCGAGCTCCTGCTCGTCGCGAGCGGCTTCCTGCACAACCGGCTGCACCTCGCTCCCGCCGACGGTGCGACCCGCTCCGAGGACGAGACGGTCACGCTCGGCGTCACGAAGGCGGCGGTGGACGCCGCCCCGCACATCGCCGCCGACGGCGATCTCAGCCCGGACGAGGAGCAGCGGCTCTACGAGCACTACGACATCGGCCCGTACACGCCCCACTCCGCGGGCATCCTGGTCGTCCGGAGGTGGGTGCTCGTCGAACGCGGCTAGCGCGGTCCCGGCGAGCCCGGCTGCTCGATGCCGAGCGTCTCGCGGAGGGTCGCTCCCTCCGTCTGCGTGCGGCCGGCTCCGGCCAGGCGGGCGACGAGGCCGGACACGACCCTGGCGATCGCCGTCGGGTCGATGAACGAGCAGCCGACGATCATCTCGCTGCCGCGGCCGGTCGGGCGGACGTGCGCCACGCGCATGTCGGCGTTGAGCTCACCTTCGATGAACCGCGCGGCGAGCCACATCCGGTCGCCGGGCCGCGGCCTGATGTCGTCCATCAGGAGGCCCACGCCTGACTCCGAGAGATCGACGATGCGGGCGGCGATCGACTCGCCCGACGGGATGCGGTCGCAGACGCTGGCCCGTACCACCGCCGACGCCGATATCGGCATGCGCTCGGTGCGCCGCTCGTAGCCCTCGGATTCGACGTCGATCACGCGAAGCCTGAGCGCGGCGCGGGCCTGCGACCGGTACTCGGCAGACTCGATCACCGCCCACACGTGCAGCGGCACCTCGTCGGTCGCGAGCCGGCATTCGAGCCGCATCCCGGACGCCACGGCCAGGCGCGGTGCGCTGGCGGCCACCGACTGCCCCTCGCTCGAGATCGTCCAGAGCTCGACCGACTCTCCCCGGTCGGTTTCGACATCGACGACGGATGCCGCGGCCAACAGGGCCGCAGCCTCAGCGAGCGTCGGTTCGATGTCGTACGTGCTCATGGGCAGAGTCCGGAGTTCTGCCCAGTGATCGGCCGCACAAGCCCCGCGATTGAGCCTGGCCGGCCGCCGGAGCGGGGTGTCCGAGGGGGTTGCACCCCGCTCCGGGGCAGGCGTCCTTGCGAGAGGCATGCCTTTGACGGAGATACGGCGCGGCGGCCCGCCCGGATTGTGGCCTGGCTCTCTTTCGATCAGGTTGGGGCCGAGGCGGAGAGCGACGAGATCGCGCGCAGCTTGTTGGTGGCGTCGAGCGCCGCGACCTTGTAGCCCTCGGCGAGCGTCGGGTAGTTGAACACGGCCCCGACGAGGTAGTCCACGGTGCCGTCGAACTCCATCACCGTCTGGCCGATGTGGACGAGTTCGGTGGCCGTCGTCCCGAACGCGTGCACCCCGAGCAGGCGGCGATCCTCGGCCGAGACGAGCAGCTTCAACATGCCGTATGCGTCGCCGAGGATGGCGCCGCGGGCGAGCTCGCGATAGCGCGAGATCCCGACCTCGTACGGCGTCTGGCTGAGCGTGAGCTGCTCCTCGGTGCTCCCCACGAAGCTGATCTCGGGGATCGTGTAGATGCCGATCGGCAGCGAGTCGGAGATCGGCTTCACCTCGAGCCCGCAGGCATGGGCGGAGGCCAGCCGGCCCTGCTCCATCGCCGTCGCGGCCAGGCTGGGGAAGCCGATCACGTCGCCGACGGCGTAGATGTGCTCGACGGACGTCCGGTAGTACTCGTCGACGCTGATCCGGCCGCGCGGGTCCGCCTCGATCCCGACCTTCCCGAGGTCGAGCGCATCGGTCGCACCCTGCCGGCCCGCGGAGTAGAGGACGGTGTCGGCGAGGATCCGCTTGCCGCTCTTGAGATGCGTGATCGTCCCACCGTCGTGCTCGTCGACGCCGACCACTTCCTCCGACAGCCGGAACACCACGTTCAGGTCGCGGAGGTGGTACTGGAGCGCCTCGATCACCTCGGCGTCGCAGAAGTCGAGCAGCCGGGGCCTGGCCTCGACGACAGTCACCCTCGATCCGAGCGCCGCGAACATCGACGCGTACTCGATACCGATCACCCCCGCCCCGACGACCAGGAGCGCGTCGGGGATCTTCTCGAGGTGCAGGATGCCGTCCGAGTCGAGCACCGTGCGCTCGTTGAAGTCGACGGTCTTGGGCCTGGCGGGACGGGTCCCGACCGCGATCACGCGCGGCCAGCGGCGTCGCGCCGATGTCCTCGGCGCCGTGGATTGGCGCGTCGTAGGACACCCGGTCGAGGTGATCGCCGAGCCGCTGCGCGATCTCGGGCAGGTCGTGCGGGTCCTCCAGGTAGGCATCCGGGAACACCGCGAGCACGTGGTCGTAGAGCGCGCCCAGCGCCTCCGGATCCTTGACCTCGAAGCCGTAGTGGCCCTTGAAGTCCATCGTGTCGACCGCGCCGGTGGCGGCGACCTCGTCGACCAGCGCCGGGGCCCAGGTCACCTCCGCGTCGAGCTTGAAGCGCACACCGGGTGAGCGGGCGAGCCGCCGTTGGACCGGCTCGATCGAGGGCTCCTTGCCGAGCCCGAGCGAGTTGACAAAGCGCACCGGCTGCGGCTCCAGCCCGAGCACGTCGTGCAGCGGGCGACCGGCCTGACGCAGCGCGAGGTCGAGCGCCGCCGACTCGAACGCCCAGTTGCGAAAACGGCGCGACACCTCCCACTCAGGAGGCTCCGGCCACAATTCGAGCGTGGCGAGGTGGTCGCAGAAGCCCGCGAGTGTCCACTCGCCCTCGAGCGGCAGCGCCGGCCGGGCCTCGTGCAGCGAGGTGCCGTCCTCCTTGGCCACCCCGACGTCCTCGCCCAGCCCGTCGGTGCCGGCGCCGACGAGCCGTACGTGCGTCGTGAAGCGCTCGAAGTCGCTCGCGAGGACGGAGTGGAGCCGGTCGTACTCGCACGCCTCGACGACGAGCGGCAGCTGCGCGAGCCGCGGCCACAACGACTCGCCGCCTCCCGATGGGCTGTTGGCGCTCATGGCGTCAATTGTCGCACAGGCTCGCCGCCGGCCGAGCTGGAGTTGGCCGAGCCCAACCGTTGACACGCCCTCCGCAGTGCGATGGAGTGGGGCAGTGACGACGGTTCGGACGACCTGTCCCCGGGATTGCTACGACTCGTGCGGCGTCCTGGTTATCCAGAGGAACGGCCGCACGGTGGTGCGAGGCGATCCCGCCGACCCGGTCAGCCGCGGGCGCCTGTGCCGGAAGTGCTCGATCGGGTACAACGGCGCGTTCCTCGACCCGTCCGTGCGACTGGCGGCCCCGATGGTGCGGATCGGCGCCAAAGGCGGCGGCGAGTTCCGTACCGTCGGATGGGACGAGGCGCTCGCCCTGGTCGCCGAGCGGGTCGGAGCGGCGGTCGACGCCGCGGGAGCTGCGAGCGTTCTGAACGCCCACTACACCGGGACGTTCTCGACGCTCGCATACGGGTTCCCCATGCGGTTCTTCAACCGGCTCGGCGCCACCGAGGTCGACCCCGACACCGTGTGCAACAAGGCGGGGCACGTCGCGCTGGACTACGTGTACGGCACGTCTCTCGTCGGGTTCGATCCCCGCAGCGCACGCGACGCAGAGGCGATCATGGTCTGGGGGGCGAATCCCTCGGCCAGCGCTCCCCACGCCCACGAGCACTGGCTGGCGGAGGCGCCCGGCGCGGTGATCGTGGTCGATCCGATCCGGACGGGCACCGCCGCCCAGGCGGATGTGCACCTCCAGCCCTTCCCGGGCTCGGACGCGGCGCTGGCGTTCGCGATCATGCACGTAATCGAGCGGGACGAGCTCTCCGATCATCGGTTCCTGACCGCGCACACGCTCGGGTCCGAGGAACTCCTCGGGATGCTGGCGCCGTGCACGCCGGAGTGGGGCGAGCGGGTGACGGGCGTCCCGGCGGCCGACATCGAGCGTGCCGCACGGCTCTACGCCGGCGGCCCCGCGCTCCTGTGGATCGGGCAGGGACTGCAGCGCCAGCCGACCGGCGGGAACATCGTCCGCGCCGTCTCCCTCCTGCCCGCGCTGACGGGGAACCTCGGCCGGCCGGGCAGCGGGTTCCTCTACCTCAACGATCAGGCACCGATCGACGCCGACTGGCTGGCCGGCGCCCACCTGGGAGCGCCGCCCAAAGCAATCAGCCACATGGACCTCGCCGCCTGCCTCGAGGACGACGCGCGCTCGCGGGCGCTCTTCTGCTGGAACATCAACATCGCCGCGTCCAACCCGGAGCAGGGCCGGCTTCGAGCCGCGCTCGTCCGCGAGGACCTGTTCAGCGTGGTCGTCGAGCTCTTCCCCACGGACACCACGGACTATGCCGACGTCGTGCTCCCAGCGGCCAGCTTCCTCGAGTTCGACGACGTCGTCACGCCGTACTTCAACCTCGAGGTGTCCGCCCAGGTGGCCGCGGTCGACCCGCCGGGCGAGGCGCTGGCGAACCAGGAGATCTTCCGCCGCCTGGCCCGAGCGATGGGCTATACGGACCCGGAGCTCTTCGAGCCCGACGATCTGCTGCTCGACGAGATCGTCCGTCAGACCGGCGTGGCCCGGAGCTTCGAGGAGCTCGCCGAGGCCCGCTGCATCCCGCTTTCACCGGATCCGGTCGTCCAGTTCGGCGAACGCCGCTTCCCGACCCCCAGCGGCAGGGTCGAGATCGCATCGGCCGCCGCCGAGGCGGACGGCCATCCCCGCATCCCGCAGCCCTGGGCGGACGAGCGGCCACGTGGCGGAAGCTTCCGCCTGCTCTCGCCCGCGTCGGCGTGGACGCTCAACGACACGTTCGCCAACGATCGCAAGATCGCGCAGGCGATGGGTCGGGCCACCGTGACGCTGCACCCTGACGATGCGACGCGGCTCGACGTGCGCGACGGCGACCGGGTCACCGCCGCCAACCGGCACGGCACGCTGACCGGCCTCGTCGTCCGCGTCTCGGACGTCGTGCCACCGGGGGTGGCGCTCTCGCCGAAGGGGCGGTGGCCGCGGCGGGAGCCGAACCACGCCAATGTCAACGTGCTGAACCCGGGCTCCAAGGCCGACCTGGGTGAGAGCACGGCAGTCCACGGCGTCCAGGTCGACATCACCTCGGATGAATCCAGGGGTGCCGGGA
Source organism: Gaiellales bacterium (assembly GCA_050698235.1). Lineage (GTDB taxonomy): Bacteria > Actinomycetota > Thermoleophilia > Gaiellales > JAICJC01 > JAICJC01. The sequence continues at coordinate 1,318 of JBOHBE010000421.1, read as the reverse complement.
GGAGCTGAACGCTGGAGGTGTACCTCAACACCCTTAGAGCTGGCGCTCCATTTGCTTGTCGGGGGAGCGCTTGGGAATGTCACTGGGAGTATGCGACTGAGGCGGTGACCCGGGTGGTGCGGTTCACGGGCCGGACAGCTGATCGCGGCGACGGATGAGGTACGCCGTCTCGGCGGTGTTGCCGGCCAGCTCGATGGCCCGGTCGTACGCGGCCAACGACTCCTCACTTCGTCCCAGCCTGCGCAGCAGGTCGGCGCGGGTGGCGTGGAAGGCGTGGTAGCCGTCCAGGGGCAGACGGTCGACCTCCGCCAGCGCGACCTCCGGGCCGTCGAACTCGGCAACTGCGATCGCCCGGTTGAGCCGCACGATCGGCGAGGGGTCGAGCCGGAGCAGCTGGTCGTAGAGCGCGATGACCTGCGACCAGTCGGTGTCACGGATGTCGCGGGAATCGGTGTGGACGGCGTTGATCGCGGCGAGGATCTGGTAGCGCCCCGGCGCCTGGCCGGAGGCGAGGCGAGCGCGGACGAGGGCGTGGCCCTCGGCGATCAGCTCGCTGTCCCAGGCGCCGCGGTCTTGCTCGTCGAGGGTGACGAGCGCTCCGCTCGCTGACACCCGGGCGGCCCGGCGGGCGTCCGTCAGGAGCATCAGCGCCAGGAGCCCGGCGACCTCGCCGTCCGCCGGTAAGAGGGCACGGGCGAGCCGGGTCAGCCGGATCGCCTCAGCGGTCAGGTCGCTGCGGACCGGCTCCTTCTCAGGGTCCGAAGCCAGGTAGCCCTCGTTGAAGATCAGGTAGAGGACGGCGAGCACCCCCGTGACCCGGTCCGGGAGATCCTCACGCGACGGCACGCGATAGGGGATGGTCGCCGCCTTGATCTTGGCCTTCGCGCGGGTGATCCGGCGGCCCATGGCGGTCTCCTGAACCAGGAACGCGCGGGCGATCTCGGGCACCGTGAGCCCGCCGACCATCCGCAGGGTCAGCGCAACCCGCGCTTCCATGCCGAGAGCGGGGTGGCAGCAGGTGAAGACGAGGCGGAGCCGGTCGTCGTCGATGACGCCGAGAGCCTCGGGCGCGTCGTCGTACACCAGCTGAGCCTCCTTCTGCTTGTCGCCGCGCTTGCTCTCGCGCCGGATCCGGTCGATGGCCTTGCGGTTGGCGGTGGTGGTCAGCCAGGCGCCGGGGCTGGGCGGTACGCCGTCGGCCGGCCACCGCTCGACGGCGGTCGCGAACGCCTCGGCGATGGCCTCCTCGGCGATGTCGAGGTCACCGAAACGCCTGGTCAGGGAGGCGACCACCCGCGCCCACTCCTCGTGGTGCGCC